>JBQGDK010000075.1:0-2107 GCA_052039025.1 Actinomycetota bacterium | reverse complement strand
CGAGACCAGAAGCGCCAGACTCCAATCAGTGCCGCGCGGGGTCACTGTGGGTGCGATTGTAGGTTGGGCTCGCCTGGGCTCGGGATTCTGCTCCTCACCGCAGGCCGTGCCGCCAGCCGAACCGGCGCACGCATCCCGGCTACGCAGCACAATTGGACGATGTTTCGACGGAGGTTTCGGACGCATCGAGACGTCACGGACAACGATGCTCCTGCTTGCGAACGATTGATTTCGCCGAGCACGGGCCCTCAGGGCCCCTGAGTCAGGGCCGGCGAAATGACGAACCGGATCCTTCTCATCATCGCCTTGGGCAGCGCGCTTGCCGTGAGCGGAGCAGGCACCGCCAGCTCGCTCACCGTCGGCGGAATCGATGTGCCCGACACCACCGTCCCCAGCCTCCCGCTCCCTGACCCCACCCTCCCCGGCCCCAGCGAGATCGAGCCACCATCCACCGGCGGCGACCCAACCGGCGGCGGTGGCAGTGGTGGTGGCGGTGGCAGTGGTGGTGGCGGCACCAGCGGCGGCGGCTCGACCACCCAGACCGGTAGTGGCACCACCACAGGAACCACCACGGGCGAGAGGACGGGGGCGGGGCCTGATCCGGACCGCAGGCGCAAGAGGCGCAAGGGCAAGCGCCGGGCCGACGAGACGAAGCTCGAGCCGCCCCCGATTCGGAAGCCGGATGGGACCCCCACCAACGCCAATCCCGGCCTCACCATCGCTCAGTTCGGCCCGGCTCCGCTCGGAGTCCCGAACTTCGTCATCGACCAGTTCGAGATCCCGCCGTTCCTGCTTCCGATCTACCAGGCCTACGGTGCCGAATACGGGGTTCCCTGGCAGGTCCTCGCCTCGATCAACAGGATCGAGACCGACTTCGGCCGAAACCTGAACGTTTCGTCCGCCGGTGCGATGGGATGGATGCAGTTCATTCCATCGAGCTGGGAGGCCTATGGCTGCGACGGAAATGAGGATGGGGTCAAGGACCCCTACAACCCGGTGGATGCGATCTGCGCCGCCGCCCGCTATCTCAAGGCCGCAGGCGCCGGCGAAGACCTTCGCCGGGCGATCTTCGCCTACAACCACGCGGACTGGTACGTGGACGAGGTCCTCCTCTACGCAAACCAGTACGCGAAGCTCCCCGAGGACTTGGTCGGGTCGCTCACCGGCCTCACCGAGGGTGCCCATTTCCCCGTCGCCGCCAACGCCCGCTACGCCGACGACATCTCCGAGCGCGAAGCGCTGGCCCGCTCTCGAACCGGGCGGTCCGCCCCCGGCAATGCGGCCGACGTGATCTCCGACTCCCCCACCCGTCGGGGGATCGACATCTACTCGCGGGTGAACGCGCCGGTGATCGCCGTCAACGACGGCGTGATCACCGCGCTCGGCCGAAGCAAGAAGCTCGGCCGCTACATCGTCCTCACGGACGCCTACGGCAACCGCTACAGCTATGCCGGACTGGGCGCGATCGTCGCCGATCATCCGGTTCCGAAACAGAAGGCGCTGCGGGCCGCCGACTTCAAGCCCGAGGGCGCCGAGCCCACCACGGATCCCGGGCCAGCCAAGCCCGCCACCGCCGGCGAGAACTCCGTCCTCAAGCACAGCGAGCCAAGCCGCGCCGGAAAGGCGGCCCCACGCCGAGCGCCGGAGAACACGGAGGCGACTCGCCCGCGGATCTTCGCCCACCCGGAGCGGACCGCCAACGAGGGGCAGCTCGACGGGATGTTGGCGGCGCGCCTACCCGGATACGAGCTGTTCAAGGGCCGCTACGCCGGTGTCCTCGAGTTCGATCCGAAGACTATGGAGCTACGGCCGCTCAAGGTCGGCTCGAAGGTCACCGGCGGCACGGTGCTCGGCATGATCGGCGACTCCCCCGAGACGGGCACCGCGGGTGCCCCGCATCTCAACTTCGCGATCCGCCCGGCGGGGCGCGGCGCGCCCAGGATCGATCCGAAGCCGATCCTCGACGGCTGGAAGCTGCTCGAGACGACAGCGATCTATCGCGCCGCGGGCGAGGACCCGTTCGGCTCGGACGCGTCGATCGGACAGATCCTGCTGATGTCGAAGGAGACGCTCAGCCAGCGGGCGCTCGCCGATCCCCGCCTGCAGG
>JBQGDK010000074.1:0-3655 GCA_052039025.1 Actinomycetota bacterium | reverse complement strand
GGCCGGTGGCGGATCCGCCCGGCCCCGGAGCCCCACGCGCGGGTGGTCGCCCGCCGCCTCCGCGGCCGAGGATGGCGGTCGGTGGTCGCCCAGCGGCCTCGTGGCCACGGCCAGGACCCGCAGGCCGGCCTCGGTCATCGAGGCCAGGGCGTCCTCGGCCCCGGCGGCCGGGCGGCACACCGGCAGGACGGCGTCCGGGGCCCCCTTCACCAGCACCCGATCGCCGGCCACGATCGACATGCGGCGACGCCGCGGATCGAAGGGGAACCGGGGCCCGTCCGGGTGCGCGACCCGATCGGCGTCGGCGTCGACCCCGGCCCGGCGGGCGAACGCGTCCAGCGCCGCCTCCATGGGGTCGCCTCGAGCCACCCATCGATCGCCCTCGGCGACGACGTGGCCGCTCGAGGACCGAGCCACCACGAGCGCCAGCTCCCGGATGGCCGGGAGCGCATCCTCCGGCTCGAGGTGGACCGCCCCACGAGGCTCGTACCCGTGCCCCTCGACCCTCGCGCTCCCCGACGGCGTCCACACCCGGACCACCGACATCTCGTTCATCGTGAGCGTCCCGGTCTTGTCCGTGCACACGAACGTGGTCGAGCCGAGCGTCTCCACCGACTCCAGGCGTCGCACCAGGGCGTGTCGGGCCGCCATGCGCTGCGCCCCGATCGCCAGCGAGAGCGTGACGGTGGGGAGGAGCGCCTCGGGGACCAGCGCCACTGTGACCCCGATGGCGAACACGAATCCCTCCGCGGGGGCGGTCCCGAGCGCCAGCGACACCCCGAAGAAGGCCACGCCGACGCCGACCGCGATCGTGGCGATCGTCCGGACGACCCGCCGGAGCTCGAGCGCGAGCGGGGTGCGGGGGCGCTCCCCGCTGGCCATCCGGGCGATCTCGGCAAGGCGGGTCTTCCCGCCGGTGGCGGTGACCACGGCGAGCCCCTCACCTTCCGTGACGAACGTGCCCGCGTGCGCGACGTCCCCCGGGGCGACCGCACTGGGCACGCTCTCGCCGGTCAGCGTCGAGGTGTCGAGGGAGAGCGCGTGCGCCTCGACCGCCCGGAGGTCGGCCGACACGCGGTCGCCGGGTCCGAGGACGACCAGGTCGCCCTCGACCAGCTCCGCCGCGTCGATCTCGAGCGGCGCGCCGTCTCGGATGACGGTGGCCCGACGGGGGAGGAGGTCGCGGAGCGCGGCAGCGGCGCGCTCGGCCCGATGCTCCTGGACGAAGGCGAACGTGGCGTTCACCACGATCACCGCGAAGATGGCCACCCCGAGCTCGGGAAGCCGGGCCACGAAGGCCAGCACTCCCGCCGCCCACAGCATCAGGGCGAAGAAGTGGGTCAGCTGGCCGGCGAGCTGGCGCCAGACCGACGGCCCTCGGGGAACGGGAAGGACGTTCGGGCCATCGCGGCCCAGCCGGGCCTCGGCTTCCGCCCTGCTCAGCCCCCGGTCATTCCTCGTGCTCACCGGCACATCTTCCCCTCCCATCGGGGCCACCGGTTCGAGGGCATCCGACCCTGGGGTCGCGGGACCTTGGACCCGAGCCGCGCGGGGGCCCGTCGGTCACCATGGTTGCGGCGAGATATGTCCGCGTCGAGAGGAGGGATCATGCAGACCGCAACCGAGACGGCGAGACCCCCCGAGCTCAAGCGCGAGCTCGGGATGGGGATGTCCACAGCGCTGGTCATCGGCAACATGGTGGGGTCTGGGGTCTTCCTCCTGCCGGCGTCGCTGGCCGGCGTGGTGCTGATCTCCGGGTCCGGGTCGCTCCTGGCGTGGCTGCTCGGCGGCCTTGTCGCCATGCTCCTGGCGCTCGTGTTCGCCAACCTCGGCCGGGCCTACCCGAAGACCGGGGGACCCTACGCGTACTCCCGGCGAGCCTTCGGCGATTTCGTCGGGTTCCAGATGGCCTGGGGCTACTGGATCGCCGCCTGGGTCGGCAACGCGGCCATCACCGTGGCGTTCGTCGGCTACCTGTCGGTGTTCTGGCCGGAGCTGGCCACGAACAACCTGCTGGCCGCGCTGGTCGGCATCGGCGTGATCTGGCTCCTCACCGCGGTGAACGTGCTGGGCGTCCGCCAGGGCGGGATCGTGCAGGTGGTGACGACGATCCTGAAGTTCATCCCGCTGGCGATCATCGGCATCGTCGGGCTGTTCTTCATGGATGGCGCCAACTTCACCCCGGTGGCTCCGAACGGCTGGGGTTTCGGCGACGGCGTGCTCGGCGGCATCACGGCCGCCGCGGCGCTGACGCTGTGGGCCTTCATCGGTCTGGAGTCGGCCACGGTCCCCGCCGAGGAGGTGAAGGACCCCGAGCGCACCATCCCCCGGGCCAGCATCCTCGGGACCGGCGTGACCACGATCGTCTACATCCTGGCGACCGTGGCCATCGTCGGGATCATCCCGGCGGCCCGGCTGGCCGAGTCGGCGAGCCCCTTCGCCGCCGCGGCCGGGGAGATCTTCGGCGGGAGCTGGGGCAAGATCGTGGCGCTGGTGGCCCTGGCCTCCACGTTCGGCGCGTTGAACGGGTGGATCCTGATCCAGGGCCGCATCCCCATGGCGGCGGCCCGCGACGGGCTGTTCCCGAAGGTGTTCGGGAACCTCACCCGACGGGGTGGGACGCCGTGGGTCGGCCTGGTGGTGTCCTCGGTCCTGATCACCGGCCTCATGCTCCTGAACTTCACCAAGGGGCTGGTGGAACAGTTCACGTTCATCATCTACCTGGCCACCCTCACCACGCTGATCCCGTACGCGTTCTCGGCCGCCGCGCAGGTGTACCTCCTGTTCACGGACCGTGAACGGTTCGAGGGACGGCGGCTGGCCCGGGACGCCATCGTCGCGTCCGTGGCGTTCGCATTCTCGTTCTGGGCGATCTACGGCGCGGGGATGGAGTACATCGGGCAGGGATACCTGCTCCTGCTGGCAGGCATCCCCGTCTACCTGTTCCTCAAGTGGCGCCAGTCGCGGCAGGCGCCGCGCCTGGTGCTGCGCGCCGAGGCGATCGAGCCGTTGCCGGAGCGTCGGCCGGTCGCCGTCGGCACCGCTCCGCCGCCGGAGTGAACGGGGACGCGGAGCCCCCGCGCCGCCGTCGAGCGGCGCGGGGGCTTCCGCGCGTCGGGGATCGGAACGGCTTCGAGCCGTCTGCAGACCGGGCGGCTGCTCGCCGATGTCCCGGTCACCCGGGCAGGCGCCGAAGGAACCAGTCCCGGGCCAGGCCGGCCACGGCCTCCAGCGCCCCGGGCTCCTCGAACAGGTGCGTCGCCCCGGGCACCACGACGAGCTCGGAGCCGTCGCCGAGACGCCGGAGCGCCTGCCGGTTCAGGTCCAGGACGACCTGGTCGAGCTCGCCGACGATCAGGAGCGTGGGGGCGGTGACCGCCGGGAGCCGCTCGGCGGCCAGGTCCGGACGGCCCCCGCGGGAGACGACCGCGCGGACCTCCTCGCCGAGCTCCGCGGCGGCCCACAGGGCGGCTCCGGCGCCGGTGCTGGCACCGAAGTAGCCGATCGTGCGGCGTTCCTGCTGGATCCATCGTGTGACGGCGACGAGCCGGGCCGCCAGCAGCTCGACGTCGAACACGTTCCGCCGGTCGTGCTCCTCCTCGGGCGTCAGGAGGTCGAACAGGAGGGTCCCGAGCCCGGCCTCGTTGAGCACCCG
>JBQGDK010000073.1:0-2268 GCA_052039025.1 Actinomycetota bacterium | reverse complement strand
AGCGGAGGCAGAAGGATTTGAACCTTCGAGGCCCGTTCCCGGGCCTACGCGCTCTCCAGGCGCGCCCGTTCGGCCGCTCCGGCATGCCTCCGTGAACGGATCCTAGCGAAGCGGAGGCGGTGCGATTTGAACGCACGAGGAGCCTCTCGACCCCTAACCGCTTTCGAGGCGGTCCCGTTCGGCCGCTCCGGCACGCCTCCGGGGCCAGTGTAGCAACGGGCTACAGGGCCCTCCGAGAGGCGAAGAACCTCCGAAGGAGGTCGCCGGCCTCCTCGGCCAGGACCCCCGACGTCACCTCGACCCGGTGGTTGAGCCGGGGGTCCCGGACCAGGTCGCCCAGCGACCCGGCGAACCCGGCCTTGGGATCCGCTGCCCCGTACACGAGCCTGTCGACCCGTGCCAGCACGAGGGCCCCGGCGCACATCGAGCACGGCTCCAGCGTCACGTACAGCGAGCACCCCTCCAGCCGCCAGGTTCCGACCAACCGGGCCGCCTGGCGCAGCGCGAGGATCTCGGCGTGGGCGGTCGGGTCGCCCCGATGCTCCCGCTCGTTGCCGGCCCGGGCCAGCACCTCCTCGCCCCGGGCCACCACGGCCCCGATCGGGACGTCGCCCCACGCCTCGCACCGGCGGGCCTCCTCCAGGGCCAGCCGCATCATGCCATCGTCGGTCACCGGACCGACCCTACCCGGGCGGCAACCCTCAATGGGGTCCCCCATTCGTCCGATACCAGGGGTGATGAATACGGGGGACGTCCTCGCCACGCTCCTCCTCCGCACGGTCCGAGTCGCCACGTGGTCCATGTTCCTGGTGATGGCCGCCCTGGCGGTGTCCCTGAGCCTGCCCGGCTCGGGGCCGAGCGCCGCCGAGCTCGCCGTCCTCCTCGCCATGGCCGCCGGCACGGGGCTCGGGGCCCTGATCCCCTGGGACTCGATCCTGGCCCGCCGCCGGGGGACGGCCCTCTTCTACCTCTGGAACGCCTCGTACATCGTGATGATCACGGCCGGCGTGGCGGTCGACGGCGGGGCGGACTCCCCGATCGTCCTGTTGTACGGCCTGACCACGGTGTTCGGCGCGATGGCCTATCCGGTCCGGGTCCAGATCCTCTTCCTCGCGTCCACGGTGGGTTCGTACCTGGCGGCGCTCCACCTGACGGGCTGGGACGTCTCGCCCGCTCGGGTGTTCGTCCAGGTCGCGGCGCTTGGCGCCCTGGCGTTCCTGGCCGGCTTCCTGTCCAGGGAGCTGACCCGTCAGATGCGGGCCCACGCGGCGGCCCGAGCGGAGTCGGAGCGCCGGGCTCGACTCCTCGAGATCGTGGCGCGCGCGGGCCGGCACGTGAGCTCCCTGGACACCGAGCAGGTCCTGGAGGCCGTCGTGAGGGGGGCATCCGCGCTGGGCTTCGAGGCCGCGAACCTGGCGGTGTTCGACGACGCCGGCGAGCGGTTCCATCTGGCCTCCCCCACGGACCTCCCCGACGCGGACCCGACCCACCGCACCACGGCCGGCCTCACCGGCCTCGTCCGCGCGCGGGGGGACACGGTCGTCGTCGACGCGAATCCGACGACCGCCATCACCGCCCTCCGCGACCGGACCTTCCGGGCCGCTCTGGGCACGCCGGTGTGGGTACAGGGGCGGCTCGACGCGGCCCTCGTTGCCGGCACCCGGAGCGAGCGGGACGTCACGCAGGAGGATGTGGAGGCCTTCGAGCTTCTGGCCGCGCTGGCCGGGCGGGGGCTGGAGAACGCCCAGCGGTTCGAGGACGAGCACCGCGCGGTCCGGCGGTTCGCCGAGCTCGACGGGCTCAAGACCGACTTCCTGTCGAACGTGTCGCACGAGCTCCGAACGCCTCTGACGGCGATCGAGGGGATGGGGCTCACGCTGGAGCGCCAGTGGGACGACCTCGACGAGAAGACGAAGCGGGACCTCCTGGCGAGGCTGAACGCGAACGCGGGCACGCTCCACCAGATCATCACCACGCTGCTCGACTTCTCCCAGGTCGAGGCGGGAGGGCTCCACGCGAACATCGAGCCGATCGCCCTTCGGCCGTTCGTGGACCGGGTCGAGGACCGCCTCCGACCGATCCTCTCCTCCCACCCGATCACGGTCGATGTCCCGGAGGGGGTGACGGTCGCCGCGGACCCGCTGCTGCTCGAGCGGGTCATGGAGAACCTACTGTCGAACGCGGTCCGGCACACGCCCGACGGGACCGCCGTCGGGGTCACGGCCCGATCCCTCGACGATGGTGCCGTCGCGATCGCCGTCGCCGATC
>JBQGDK010000072.1:0-4426 GCA_052039025.1 Actinomycetota bacterium | reverse complement strand
TGGATGGCGTGGCGGTGGCCTCGTCCGCGGTCCCGCTCCCACGCTGTGACGGCCGCCGGGATGATTGGGCTCGGCGCCCATCACGCCGTCTCTCGATCCCCAGCGTCCGGCCAGAAGAACGATGTGAACCCGCCGGCGATGAAGAATCCTGATGCGCCGATGGCGCCGAGCGTCAGCAGACGGCGATCTCTGTCGATCACTCGAGCTCTGGCCTGTGAAGTCCGCCGAGATCTCGGTCGTCGGCTTGGCCAGGGGAGGGGATGAGGTCGGCGATCTGCCCCACGATCGCGCTGAGGCCGTGGTCGAGGGGCGTGTACACGGCGGCGGCGCCGAGGCCCCTGAGCTTCGCCGCGTCCTCGTCGGGGATGATGCCGCCCACCACCACCGGCACCCTGGCCGGGTCCACGCCCTGCTCCCGAAGCCGGTCGAGCACGTCGGGCACCAGGATCGAGTGGGCGCCCGACAGCACCGACAGCCCGATCACGTGGACGTCCTCCTCGGCCGCCGCCCTGGCGATCTGCTCTGCCGTCAGCCGGATCCCCTGGTAGATCACCTCGAACCCGGCGTCCCGGGCCCGGACCGCGATCTGCTCGGCGGCGTTGGAGTGGCCGTCGAGGCCGGGCTTGCCCACCAGCATCCGGAGCCGCTGCACGCCCACACGCCTGGCCGCACCGGCCACCCGACGCCTGGTGGTCTCGAGGTCCGCCTCCGAGGTCCCCGCCGTCCTGGCGGAGATCCCCGTGGGGGCCCGGTAGTCGCCGAACACCCCGCGGATCGCCCCGGCCCACTCCCCGGTGGTGACGCCGGCTCGGGCGGCCTCGATCGAGGCGTCGACGAGCTCGCCGTCGCCCTCGGCCTCCGCTCGGAGCGAGTCGAGGGCGCGGCGGACCGCAGCGTCGTCTCGATCTCGGCGCCACCTGGCCAGCCCGTCGACCTGCTCGGCCTCGGCCTCCGGGTCGACCTCGTGGAACGCGAACCCCATGCCCTCGACCAGCGGCGATGACTCGGTCTCGGTGAACCGATTCACGCCGACCACGACCTGCTCCCCCGCCTCGACACGACGGATCCGCTCGGCGTGAGCCTCGACCAGCCGCTCCTTCATGTAAGCCAGGGCCTCGACGGAGCCGCCCCGTTCCTGGACCCGGCCGATCTCCTCCCACGCCTCGGCCTCGATCCGGTCGGTGAGCTCCTCGACCACCGTCGAGCCACCGAACAGGTCCTCGTGCTCGAGGAGATCGGACTCGTACGCCAGGATCTGCTGGGCCCGGAGCGACCACTGCTGGTCCCAGGCCCGGGGCAGGCCGAGGGCCTCGTTCCACGCCGGGAGCTGGACCGCCCGGGCCCGGGCGTCCTTCGACAGCGTCACGGCCAGCATCTCGAGGAAGATCCGGTAGATGTTGTTCTCCGGCTGCTCCGCGGTGAGCCCGAGCGAGTTGACCTGGACGCCGTACCGGAACCGGCGGTGGGCAGGGTCCTCGACGCCGTACCGCTCCCGGCAGATCCTGTCCCACAGCCGGGCCATGGCCCGGACCTTGCAGAGCTCCTCGACGAACCTGATCCCCGCGTTCAGGAAGAACGACATCCGGCCGACCAACCGGGGCACGTCGTCCTCAGCGACGCGCTCGGTGGCCCGGACCGCGTCGATCACGGCGATCGCGTTGGACATCGTGAAGGCGGTCTCCAGCACCGGGTCGGCCCCGGCCTCCTGGAGGTGGTACGAGCACACGTTGATCGGGTTCCACCGCGGGACCTCGCGGAGCGTCCACGTGACCAGGTCGGCCGTGAGCCGCATCGACGGCGCCGGCGGGAACGCGTACGTCCCTCGCGACAGGTACTCCTTGAGGATGTCGTTCTGCGTGGTCCCGGCCAGGGCGCTCCGCTCGGCGCCCTGCTCGTCGGCCACCGCCACGTACAGCGAGAGCAGCCACACCGCGGTGGCGTTGATCGTCATCGAAGTGTTCATGTCGTTCAGCGGGATGCCGTCCAGCACCGCTCGCATGTCCCCGAGGTGTCCGATCGGCACGCCGACCCGACCGACCTCGCCCCGGGACATCGGGTCGTCCGAGTCGTAGCCGCACTGCGTGGGTAGGTCGAAGGCGATCGACAGCCCCGTCTGACCCTTGGCCAGGTTGGCCCGGAACCGCTCGTTCGTCTGGCGAGGCGTGGCGTAGCCAGCGTAGGTGCGGAAGATCCAGGGCTTGTCAGGGGTCATGCGCGCCTCCGGCGATCGGCCGGAGTATACCCGCGGGTCGCTAGAACCCCTGCCCGCCGACGCCGCACACCTCGTTGAGGTACACGTACGGGCTCACGGCCGAGCCGCCGCCGGGATGGTACTCGAAGTGGTCGTGCGGCGGCGTGCCGGCGGCGTTCCCGGTCGTGCCCACGAGCCCGATGATATCGCCGGGCTCGACGTGTTGGCCGTCCACGCCGACATGCTCCGAGAGGTGGGCGTTGTACACGTAGTCGCCGGTGGCGTCCGCGTACACGTGGACCGAGATCCCCCCGAGGCCGTCGAAGCTCTCCTCCGCCCGCCCGGCGAACGGCGCGCGGATCGGCGTCCCGGCCGGCGCGAAGATGTCGTTCCCCTGGTGGGTGTGACCCACCCGAGGGAAGCCGAAGTCGTTGATGTAGGAGCGTGGCGGGTCGACCGGGCACCAGTAGAAGGGCCCGTCCGCCGACGGCGGGGGTCCCACGTTGCCCCCGGCGGTGATCCCGAACTGAGCCAGGAACTCGCGCTGGGCCCTCTTGGTCAGCCGCTCGACGACCCGCTCGGCCTCCTCCACCCGGCCCTGGTAGTCCGCCTGGGCCGCGGCCTCCCGCTCCCATTCCCCCTCGAGCTGCGCTCCCTTGCCCTCCAGGGTCGCCAGCTGACGGTCGTACTCTGCTCGGTACTCCTTCAGCGCGCGGCGCAGCCCGGTGAGCTCGCGACGCTGCACCAGCAGCCCCTCCGCCACGCTGGCGTCCTTGCGGCTCAGGGCGTCGAGGAAACCGTACCGGTCGGCGAGCTCGGTCAGCGAGTGCGCCTCGAGGAGGAGCTCGACCACCCCCGCCGGACCGCGCATGTAGACCTCTCGGGCCCTGGCGTCGAGGGTCCCCTGGAGCTCCTCGGCCCGGTTGCGGGACCGCTTGATGCCCACCTCGGCCTCGTTCATGGCGGCTTCGAGGGCCTCGACATACGTGGTGACCCGGGAGATCTGGCTCGTGAGGCGCTGGATGGCCGTCCGGATCTCGTTCATCCGGGCCCTGGCCCGCCGGAGATCCTTGCGGAGGTCCTCCAGCTTCTCCCGGGCCCGGTCGAGCTCCTGCTGGGTGTCGGTGGTCTGAGCGCCGACCGGCCCGGGGGCGACCTGGGCGAACGCGAGCACGATGAGAACGGCTCCGGCGGCACGCCGGAGCCGACGGACCGACGATCCCCGGCTCGCGTCCCTCATGTGTGGCCTCACCCTCTCGCGGGCGCTGAGGTCAGCGTGACGCTTCCATCGCTGTCATTCAAGCCTCGGCGGCCTCGCCCGGGGCCGGGCTCGAGGCGGCCCGCCGGAGCAGGGCCTCGATCTGGCCGAGGTCGACGTCCTGGAGGCGCTTGATGCGGATGCACGACTTCCCCACGTCGACCTTCCCGAGGCGATCGGCCCAGGCCTCGGCCAGGTAGCGACCATCCTCCTCGGCCACGATGTAGAGCGCCGTGTACTGCTTCCTCCCTGCCAGGCCGACGCGGAACCAGTCCCCCTCCATACCGGTCGGGTAGCGGTGGTGATACCGGCCGTAGCCGATCATCGCCGAACCGCCGTAGCGCTCGATGTACGGCTGGAGGTCGGGGGCCGTCCCCCTGATCAGCTCGTGGAGCCGGCGGACCTCGCTCCGGCGGGGCTCGTCGAGGCCCTCCATGTATGCCTCGGGCGAGGCCGGGCTCCCGGCCATCAGAGCTCCGTCCCCGGGAGGCCCAGGTCGCGAGCGATCAGGATCCGCTGGATCTCGTTCGTCCCCTCCCCGATCTCCAGGACCTTCGAATCGCGATAGAACCGGGCCACCGGGTACTCCTCGATGAAGCCGTAGCCGCCGTGGACCTGCACGGCCTCCCGGGCGCACGTGACGGCGACCTCGCTCGCGTAGAGCTTCGCCAGCGACGCGGTCGCTTTGAACGGACGCCCCATATCGCGGAGCCACGCCGCCTTGTACGTGGCCAGCCTGGCCGTCTCCACCCGGACCTGCATGTCGGCGATCTTGAACTGCATCCCCTGGAACGCGCCGATCGGCCGGCCGAACGCCTTGCGCTCGCTCGCGTACTTCACGCTCTCCTCGAGGGCGCCCTGAGCGAGGCCCACGGCAAGCGCGGCGATGGCCACCCTCCCCTCGTCCAGGATCGCCAGGAACTGCGCGAAGCCGCGGCCCCGCTCTCCGAGCAGGTTCTGCTCCGGCACTCGGCAGT
>JBQGDK010000071.1:0-1714 GCA_052039025.1 Actinomycetota bacterium | reverse complement strand
GTGTACCTGTTGAACCCGATCGTCCTGGCGCTGGAGCGGCGGGGGATCGCCCGGATCTGGGGCACGCTGCTGACCTATCTCGTGGGGATCGCCATCCTCGGGACGGCGCTCACGTTCACGATCCCGATCGTGGCCGATCAGGTGACCGCGTTCGCTCGATCGGCGCCGGAGCTGATCGACCGGTTCACCGAGAGCTTCGGGGAGACCGCCGCTGGGTTCGGCCTGCGCGTCGAGGCCGCGGCCGGCGGCGGCGAGAGCGTGATCGACTTCTTCGGCCGGCTCCTGTCGATCACCCAGGGGCTGTTCGGCCTGGTCATCATCCTCGTGCTCGGCCCGGTCATCGCCTTCTACCTGCTGGTGGACCTGCCGAAGATCCAGCGTGGTCTGAAAGCGCTGATCCCCTCGCGTCGGCGCGGTGAGGTCGAGACGGTCCTCGAGAACATCGGCCGGGCCGTCGGTGGGTTCTTCCGCGGTCAGCTCCTCGTGTCGCTGTTCGTGGGGGTCGCCTCGGGGATCGGGCTGTGGATCGTGGGACTTCCGTTCTGGGCCGTCGTCGGGCTGGTCTCGGGGCTGTTCAACCTGATCCCGCTCATCGGCCCGTGGATCGGCGGGATCGTGGCCGTGGTGATCGCGTTCACGACCGAGACGACCGGGGAGGGTCTCCTGGCGCTCGAGCCGGGTTGGCCCCTGGCGATCGGGTCGGCGGTGACGCTGCTGATCGTCCAGCAGATCGACAACCACATCCTGAGCCCGAACATCGTGGCCCGTACCGTCCGGCTCCATCCGGTCACGGTGATGCTCGGCCTCCTCGCGGGGGGCACGCTGCTCGGGTTGTGGGGGATGCTGCTGGCGGTGCCGGTCCTGGCCTCGGTCAAGGTGGTCCTGCTCCACACCTGGGACACCCGGATGCAGTGGCCCCCGCCGGGGCCGGAGGTCCCTCGGGCCGAGGTGCCCGCGGCGGCCGTTTCGCCGGGGCCGTCGGCCCCGCCCGGCGATCCGGAGGAACATGATCCGCCCGGCCAGGGGGTGCGCCCGTCCGCCCGGCCGGCGGGGGAGGCCGGGCGCCGCGGGTCGCGGTGGTCGGGTGCGATCAGGACCCTGTTCGGGTCCCGCCGGCCCCGCCCCGAGCCGGAGGGGCCGGCCCCGCCGCCGTAGCGGCTACGTACCCTCGAGCACGCCGAGGACCGCCTCGGCGAACCCCTCCCCGTGGGTTGCCGCGGTGACGACCACGTTGGCCGGTAGGCCGACGGGGCTCGAGCCGGTCACCAGAAACACCCTGGCCACGTGGGGGGCCAGGGCCAGGTCCGAGGCCGAATCGCCGATCGCCACGGCGGCGGCGGCGTCGAGCCCCCGGTCGGTCAGGTCGGCCGCCACGGCGGTCGCCTTCGACACGCCGCGCGGGAGGAGGTTGTACACATGGACCTCCTCGACGTCGAGGCCGGGGAACGACCGCAGCAGGACCCCGTTGTCGTGCATGCGGATCCAGCCGTAGCCGGCCTCGTCCAGGAGGCGGTGGAGCTCGTCGAGGTCGACGTGGCCCCGGAGCAGCATCGAGATCTCGCGGCCGTCGTGTGCCCAGGGAGCGTGTGGCTCGAGGCGCCCGGCGAAGGCCTCCAGGAGGAAGCCCGCCGCGCCGCTCCGGACCATGGCGTCGTGGGGGGTGCCCCGGCCCCGGTAGGCGCCGTGGTCGCGGATCACCCGATCGCCCCGGGCC
>JBQGDK010000070.1:0-17962 GCA_052039025.1 Actinomycetota bacterium | reverse complement strand
ATGCCGCCCTGGCCACCGCGCTGGAGCGGCGCGACGCTCTCGACGCCCGGACCAACCCGCTCGTGCCCGCGGCCGACGCTCGGGTCGTCGATTCGACCGGCAGGGAACCGGAGGAGGTCCTGGGCGAGGTCCTCGACCTGATCCGGCGGGAGATGGGGTGAGCGATCCCACCGTCGCCATCGTCGGGCGGCAGAACGTCGGGAAATCAACGTTGCTGAACAGGCTCCTGGGGGCTCGCGAGGCCATCGCGGCCGAGGAACCCGGGGTGACCAGGGACCGGCTGGAGCGGTCGGTTCGGTGGCGGGGGAGGACGTTCGTGGCCGTCGACACCGGCGGGTTCGTGCGAGCCCCCAGGGGAGTGGACGAGCTGGTGACCGGGCAGGCGGAGCGCGCCCTGGCGGCGGCCGATGTGGTCCTGCTGGTCGTGGACGCCACGGTGGGAGCTCAGGAGGAGGACGCGGCCCTGGCGGACCGGCTCCGGCGGGTCCCCGTCCCGGTCGTCCTCGTGGCGAACAAGGTGGACTCCGAGGTCCATGAGCCGCAGGCCGCGGAGCTGTACCGCCTCGGGCTGGGCGAGCCCGTGCCGGTCTCGGCCCTCCACGGCAGGGGAGCGGGGGAGCTGCTCGACCGGATCGTGGCCCTCCTGCCGCCCGAGGACGTGGCGATCCACCCGGCCCTGGAGGGTCCGGAGGCTCACGGTGAGCATGAGGGCCAGCCTCAGGGTCTACCAGAAGGTGAGGGTCTTGGGGAAGCCGTGGTGGGGATCGTGGGGCGGCCCAACGTGGGGAAGTCCTCGTTGTTCAATCGCCTGGTCGGCGAGGACCGGTCGGTGGTGTACGAGGAGGCCGGCACGACCCGGGACGCCGTGGACGCCGTGGTCCGGTGGGACGGCCGGCCCGTCCGCTTCGTCGATACGGCCGGCTTCCGCCGCCCCTCGCGGGCGAGGGGCGTGGCCTACTACGGGTACGTCCGAACCGTCCAGGCCATCGATCGCTCCCACGTGGCGGCCCTGGTCGTGGCCGCCGACGAGGGCGTGACGACCGAGGACCGACGGATCGCCGCCCGGGTGGCGGAGGCCGGGCGCGGCCTCGTGGTCGTGGCCAACAAGTGGGACCTGGTCCCATCGGGGGAGCGGGCCGGGCGGTTCGCCGACGTCAGGCAGCGCGTGGCCGTGTTCCCGGGGGCGGCGGTCCTGCGGACCTCGGCGAAGACCGGGGCGGGGGTGTCGAAGGTCCCGCCGGCGATCCTCCGGACGCACCAGGCGTGGGGCCGTCGGATCGGCACGGCCGATGTCAACCGGGTGCTCCAGCGAGCCCAGGCCGAGCGTCCCCCGCCTCGGGTGACCGGCCGGATCCTGTACGGATCCCAGGTGGGCGCGGGCCCTCCCCGATTCGTCCTGTTCAGCGGGGGCTCGATCCCCACGGCGTACGCCCGTTTCCTCGAGGGCCGGCTCCGGGAGGCGTTCGACCTCGGGGGGATCCCGATCCGCCTGACCTTCCGGCGGCGACGACGCCGATGAGGCCGCCGGAGGGGTAGACTCGCGGGAGCAGGGACGGGCCGTGGCGCAGCTTGGTTAGCGCGCTTGACTGGGGGTCAAGAGGTCGGCGGTTCGAATCCGCCCGGCCCGACGAGCGGAGCGCGTCATTCCTTTTGCTCGCCCTCCTGAAGGGAGAGCCGAACCCGGCCCGACCGGTCCGTCGGGGCCAGCGGCATCCGTGCTGTGACTGGTGTGACGTTTGAGAATCCAGAGGCTCTTGACCGCAATTGCGACCTCTGTTACAAATGCAGTCCCCCCAGGCTGTCGACCGGAGGGAGGAGATATGGCCCGTCGAATCGCGGTGGCCCTGACCACCGCTTCGCTCCTATTGGTGGGGACCCCCGGAGGCGTGAGCGCGCACGACGTCTCGCTCACCCCGAGCGTCTCCAGGACCAAGATTCCCAAGGGCGCGCTCGACCGTGGCGATCTGGTCGTCGTGTTGGGCAGAGTCAGGACCACCGACGCCACGTGCTTCGCCGGGGTCACCGTCGAGCTCGTGCGCACGATCCAGAACGTGGGCGAGCGTGTCCTGAAGTCGACCACGACGAGCAGCAAGGGCGAATACTGGTTCAAGCGGCGGGTTCGCAAGGATCAGCGGTGGTTCGTCCGGTTCTCGGGCTTTCAGTCGGTCACGGAAGACGGCACCCATATCTGTGGTGCAGACGTGTCGAAGGGGATCCGGATCCGCATCGCACGCTGAGCGGCTCGGACGGAGTTTGACACGACACGGCCGCGGGTACCTCCCGGGCCGACATGGCCATGCGCATCGTCGACCCCACCCCACGCGGCGCCGTCGGGGTGGGCGTCGTCGGCGGCGGGGCCCTCACCACTATGCTGGCGGGCTTCCGGGGCCCGGCGGCGCTTCTCGGGGTCGCGGTGCTGAGCGCGGGGATCGCGCTCCTTGACGGCGTCGACGGCCGCAGGATCGGCTGGCGACAGCTCGCGATCGT
The DNA here is from genome assembly GCA_052039025.1 of Actinomycetota bacterium. Classification (GTDB taxonomy): domain Bacteria; phylum Actinomycetota; class UBA4738; order UBA4738; family CALAEC01; genus CALAEC01. Next base: position 15,475 of record JBQGDK010000070.1, on the reverse strand, counting down.
CCTCCTGGCCCTCGGTGCCTTCGCGGCCGCGTGGGGCCTCGTGGTCACCGCCCTGCTGGCGATGGTGGGGCTCCCGGTCGGCGCGGTTCCGCTCGGCCTCCTGGGCGGCGGCGCCGCGGCGGTCGTCGCCGGCGTGGTGCTCATGGGCATCGACTCCCGGTCCCGATCGCTCGCGTCCGTGGCGGCCCGCCGGCGGACGGCGTCGGAACGGCGTCGACCCCCCTCCCCAGCAGAGCTCGACCCGCTGGCCGGATAGCTCGCGGCCTAGAATCCTCCGCGGGTGTCCAGCGATCGACGCGTGCTCACCGTCCCGAACGCGCTCTCCGCGTTCCGGATCGTGCTGATCCCCGCCTTCGTGGTGCTCCTGGTCTCGGAGACGACCCGGCTGGCGGGCTTCCTCCTGCTCGGCGCGGTGGTGTCGACGGACTGGGTCGACGGGGTGGTGGCGCGGCGGACGGGACAGGTCACCGAGCTCGGCAAGCTGCTCGACCCGCTGGCCGACCGCCTCGCCATGGCGGCCGCCCTCATCACCTTCGTGGCGCTGGACCTCTTCCCGCTGTGGGCGGCCCTGCTGATCCTGGTCCGCGACGCGGCCGTCCTGGCGGTGGCGGTGTGGCTGTGGCTCACGAAGGGGCCGAGGATCGAGGTGCGACCGATCGGCAAGTACGCCACGTTCACCCTCATGTGGGGGGTGCCGGCGATCGCGTGGTCGAACGCCGGCCTCCCGTTCGAGGACCTCACCGCCGTGGTCGGCTGGCTGTGGTTCGTCGTCGGCACGCTCGAGTACTACGCGGCGGCGTTCGCGTACGCGCGCGACCTCCGTTCGGCCCGGCGAACCTGATCGGTCCCGACGCTCCGGTCGGAGACCCCCGGGTATCATGGCCCGCGTGAAGGGCGTCGTCATGGCCGGGGGACAGGGAACGCGCCTCCGCCCCCTGACCAGCAACCAGCCGAAGCCGATGCTCCCGATCGTCGGCCGGCCGATCATGGAGCACGTCCTGGTGCTGCTCCGGCGGCACGGGTTCACCGAGGTCGTGGCGACCGTGCAGTTCCTGGCCAGCGTGGTGCGCCATTACTTCGGGGACGGTTCCGACCTCGATCTCTCGCTCGCGTACGCGACCGAGAACGAGCCGCTGGGGACGGCGGGAAGCGTGAAGAACGCCGAGCAGTTCCTCGACGACACGTTCCTGGTGATGTCGGGCGACCACATCACGGACCTCGATCTCACCGCGGCCGCGGCCTTCCACCGGGAGCGGGGCGCCGCGGCCACCGTGATCCTGAAGCACGCCGAGAACCCCCTCGAGTTCGGCATCGTCATCACCGGCGAGGACGGGCGCATCGAGCGGTTCCTGGAGAAGCCCGGGTGGGGCGAGGTGTTCAGCGACACGATCAACACGGGCATCTACGTGCTCGAGCCGGAGGTCCTCGACCACATCCCCGGCGGCGAGGAGTTCGACTTCGCCAAGGACCTGTTCCCCCTGCTCCTGGAGAAAGAGCTCCCCCTGTACGGGTTCGTGGCCGAGGGCTACTGGGCGGACGTGGGCACCCTGGACGCGTACCTGGAGGTGCACCGGGACATCCTCGACCGAAAGGTGAGCATCACGCCGACCGGCTTCGAGCTCGACCGCGGCGTCTGGGTGGGAGAGGGCGCGGAGGTTCATCCTGAAGCGAAGATCGAGGGACCCACGTACCTCGGCGACAACTCGAGGGTGGAGGGCGGCGCCACCATCCGCGACCACACCGTGCTCGGGAAGGGCGTCGTGGTCAAGTCGGGGGCCTTCCTCCAGCGAGCGGTCGTCCTCGACAACGCGTACGTGGGGACCTCGGCCTCGTTGCTCGGGTGCGTGCTGGGGAAGAACGCCGACGTGAAGCACGGCGCTCGCCTGGAGGAGGGCGTCGTGGTCTCCGACGAGTGCTACGTGGGCGAGGGGGCGGTGCTGAGCCCCCGGGTCAAGGTGTACCCGTTCAAGACGGTGGAGCCCGGCGCGCTCGTCACCCAGTCGATCGTGTGGGAGACCCGGGGCGCCCGTGGGCTGTTCGGCGAGCGCGGCGTGTCCGGGCTCGTGAACATCGACGTCACCCCGGAGATGGCCCTTCGCCTCGCGTTGGCCTTCGGGGGGACGCTGCCGAAGCGATCGGTGGTGACCGCGGCCCGGGATCCCACCAGGACCGCCCGGGTGATCAAGCGGGCCATGGTCGCCGGGCTGAACGCGGCCGGCGTCGACTGCCACGACCTCGAGCTCGCGCCGGTCCCCGTGGCGAGGTTCTACGCGCGCGCCCAGCGCTCGAGCGGGGGGCTGGCGGTGCGAACCTCGCCGGGCGATCCCCAGTCCGTGGAGATCGAGTTCTTCGACGAGCGGGGGATCGACATCGACGCCTCGACCCAGCGGGCGGTCGAGCGCGCGTACTACCGCGACGACCTCCGACGGGCCTTCCACCACGAGATCGGCGAATTGACCTTCCCGCCGCGGGGCCGGGAGTACTACCTGCGGGGGCTCCTCGACGTGGTGGACGCCGACGCGATCCGGGCCTCCCGTCCGAAGCTCGTGGTCGACTACGGGTGGGGCGCGGCCGTGCTCACCGGGCCGGTGGTCCTCGGCCGGATCGGCGCGGACGTGCTCTCGGTGAACGCGGTCCTCGACGACGGCCGCATCAACCCGACCATCGACGAGACCGAGCAGCAGCTGGAACAGCTGTCGGCCCTGGCTCGGTCGAGCGGTGCCGACATCGGCGCGATGATCGACACGACCGGCGAGCGGATCCGGCTGGTCGATGGGAGCGGCCACCCCGTGCCCGTCGAGCGGGCGCTCCTGGCCTTCGTGGATCTGGTCACCCGCGCCGTGGAGCGGCCCCGCGTGGCCGTGCCGGTGACCACGTCCCGCGTCGTGGAGCAGGTCGTGACCGAGCGGGGGGGCGAGGTGCTGTGGACGCCGGTGTCCACCTCGGCGCTGTCGGCCGCGGCCCTGGAAGCGGGCGTGGTCTTGGCCGGTGCCGAGGGCGGCGGCTACATGTTCCCGGAATTCCTCCCCGCCTACGACGGCGTGATGAGCCTGGTGAAGCTCCTGGAGTTGCTGGCCAGGACGGGGGAGCGCCTCGAGGACGTGGTCGGGGCCCTGCCCCCGACGCACGTCGTCCGTATCGACGTGGCCACGCCCTGGGAGGCCAAGGGGACCGTGATGCGCCGGCTCGTCGAGCGTCTGAACGGCGAGAAGACCGTCACGATCGACGGGGTGAAGGCGTTCCGGGGTCGGGACTGGGCGCTGGTGATCCCCCACCCGCAGGAGCCCGTGGTCCGGGTGTGGGCCGAGGCCGACGACCCCGAGGGCTCGCGCTCGATGGCCTCGGAGTTCGCCGCGCTGGTCGAAGAGCTCCGGGGGTAAGACGGTGACCCGCGGGCAGCGGCCTGGCGCGGCCCTCCCGTCCATCCTCCTGGTCCTGGGCGTCCTGGTCACGGCCGCGGTCGTCCAGCGCGAGCGGGGCCCCGGCCGATCGGAGGACCTCCTCCGGCTGATCGAGCGCCGTCGGGAGGCCACCAGGGAGCTGTCCGCGGAGCTGGCCACGCTCGGCGAGCGGCTGGACCGGGCCCAGGCGGCCCGGGCGGAGGGCTCGGAGGAGGTGGCGGAGCTCCTGCGCATGGTGGAGGGGCTCCGCCCGGCCGCCGGCCTGGGGCCCGTGGAGGGTCCGGGGCTCGTCGTCGAGCTGCGGGACAGCGGCGAGGCCCCTCGCACCAGGGGCGAGGCGCTCGACCTGAGGATCCAGGACGTCGACGTCCAGCTCGTCGTCAACGCGCTCTGGGCCGCCGGGAGCAGGGCCGTGGCCGTGAACGGCCGGCGGGTCGCCGTCACCACCGCGATCCGGGAGGCCGGTGGTCGGATCCAGGTCAACTTCCGGCCGATCTCCTCCCCCTACCGCATCGCGGCGATCGGGGAGCCCGACTCGCTTCGGCGCGGCCTGGATGGCTCGGAGATCGCCGAGCAGCTCGCGGTGTGGACCGAGCTCTACGGGCTGGGGTTCTCGGTCCGAGCCGAGGACGCCCTCCGGGTCCCGGCGCTGGGGGCCGACGCCGGGCTCGCCTGGGCCCGTCCGGCCGAGGGCGCGCGGTGATCGCGCTCCTGGCCCTGATCCTGGGGATCGTGGTCGGCCTGATCCTCCGGCCCGAGCTCCCCCTCGCCCTGGCGCCGTACCTGCCGGTCGTCGTCGTGGCTGCCCTCGACGTCGTCCTCGAGGGGGTCCGTGACCGGCTCGAGGGCCTGTATCACGAGGGCGAGCTCCTGGTCGCGTTCCTGACGAACTCTCTCCTGGCGGTGTTCGTGGTGTGGCTCGGCGATCGCCTGGGCGCCCCGGACCTGTCGGTGGGGGTCATCATCGTGTTCGGGGTGCGGATGTTCCAGAGCCTGGCGTCGATCCGACGGTACTTCTTCCGTGAGTGATCTCGGGGAGCTCGGCCGGGACGAGCACTGGCTCGGCGGGCGGCGCCCGTCGATGCGTCCGCCGCCTCGGATCGAGAGCCGGGCGGCCATCGCCCTGGTGGCGGTGGTCGTCGGCTTCCTGGTGGCCGTCCAGGCCGCCGGGAGTGGGGACCGGCCGCTGTCCCGGCTCGCGGAGGAACGGCCCGAAGACCTCACCAGGATCCTGGCCGACCTGAACGCCGAGGCCGACGAGCTGGCCCGCGAGGTGGCCGCTCTCCGGGTTCGCCTGGCCCGGTACCAGGGGTCGGCCCGGAGCGAGGAGGTGGCGGTCCGGGATGCCCGGAAGGCCCTGGCCGACCTCCAGGTGCTCGCGGGCACGGTGGCGGTGGAGGGGCCCGGCGTGGTGATCAGGATCGATGACCGGGGCGGGGGGGTCGGATGGGAGGCGCTGCTCGACCTGATCCAGGAGGTCCGGGACGCCGGCGGCGAGGCGGTCGCCGTGAACGGCCACCGCGTGGTCGCCTCGACGTGGCTCGGCCCCGCGGACCACGGCGCGGTGATCGACGGGGCCAGGATCGACCCTCCGTACGAGGTGGAGGCGATCGGCCCCCCGGACGTGATCGCCGAGGCCCTGGAGATCCCCGGCGGACCGCTGTCGGTGCTGTCGGCCCTCCCGGGGGTGTCCGCGGAGGTTCGGACCGTGGACGGGCTCGACCTGCCGCCGGCCGGGCCGGTCCCCGCGCAGTGACGGCCTCGCGCTAGGATTCCCGGCGCCACGACCAGGAGGAGCGATGGACTACCCGGAGGAGCTGCGGTACACGTCGGAGCACGAGTGGGCGTCGGCCGAGGAGGCAGGCATCGTTCGCGTCGGGATCACGGACTTCGCCCAGGACGCGCTGGGCGATGTGGTGTACGTGGACCTGCCCGAGGAGGGCGCCGAGGTCCGGGCAGGCGAGCCGTTCGGCGAGGTCGAGTCGACGAAGTCGGTGTCGGACCTGTACAGCCCGGTGACCGGGCGGGTGGTCGGGCGGAACGTCGCCCTGACCGAGACACCCGAGCTCGTCAACCGGGACCCGTACGGAGAGGGGTGGATGATCCTGGTCGAGGCCGCCGAGCCCGGCCAGCTCGAGGGCCTGCTCGAGGGCCTGATGGACGCGGGGGCCTACCGGCGGATGGTGGAGGAGGCCGACGAGGGGGCCTGAGCGCCCTCTCGTTGACCCGGCCTCGACCTTCGGTATACAGTGGAGGTTCATCCTTGAGGGTCGCTATCCTCGAGGGGAGGTCAAGGTGTATTGCACCCGATGCGGGCACCGCAACCCTGCCGAATCCAGGTTCTGCGCCAAGTGTGGTCATCCGCTTCAGGATGACACTACCGTTGGCCTGACCCCCACGGAGATCGAGGACGAGACCGGCGAGGAGATCCACCTGCCGCTGGAGGACCTTCGGGAGGGCCAGGCCCTGCTCGTGGTCAAGCGCGGGCCGAACGCCGGCTCCCAGTTCCTGATCGAGAAGGACGTGACCACCGCCGGCCGGCACCCCGAGTCGGACATCTTCCTCGACGACATCACCGTGTCCCGCCGGCACGCGGAGGTCCGGCGGAAGGACGGCAACTTCTTCGTCCATGACATGGGGAGCCTCAACGGAACCTACGTGAACCGGGAGCGGGTCGAGAACACCCAGCTCGCCAACGGGGACGAGCTTCAGATCGGCAAGTTCAAGCTCGTGTTCTTCGCCGGCCAGGGGGAGTGATGGCCCAGCCGTCCCGGGACTACCTCTCGATCGGCGAGGTCCTGGTCACGCTGAAGCCGGAGTTCCCGGACGTGACGATCTCGAAGATCCGGTTCCTGGAGAGCGAGGGGCTGATCACCCCCGAGCGCACGTCGTCCGGCTACCGCAAGTTCTTCGACGGAGACGTCGATCGGCTGCGAACGATCCTGAAGCTCCAACGCGACGAGTACCTCCCGCTGCGGGTGATCCGGGAGCGGCTGGACGGCGACGAGGCGGTGACCCCCGGTCGCCCCGAGGCAGGCGGCGTGGAGCCGGACGACGAGATCGCCGAGCCGGCCACCGTGCTCGAGATGACGGCGGACGACGTGGCCGCAGCCACCGGCGTCGACATCCCGGTGGTCGAGGCCCTGACGTCCTTCGGCATCCTCCGTCCGGCCGACGGGGACGGCGGCGCCGTCTACAGCGGTGACGACGTGGTGATCCTTCGGATCGTCAAGGACTTCTTCAAGTTCGGGGTGGAGCCCCGGCACCTCACGATGTACCGACACTTCGCCGACCGGGAGTCCTCATTCTTCGAGCAGATCGTCGTGCCCATCCTCCGCCAGCGGAACCCCGAGGCCAGACGGCAGGCCCGGGAGTCGCTCACCGAGCTCGCGGGGATCTCCCGGCGCCTGAAGCAGGCCCTCCTCCGGGCCAACCTGCGCCGCCATCTCTCCGCCTGAGCTGCCCCGTATCCTGAGCGAGCCATGACGGGCCGCCTCGTGCTCGCCGGGCTCCTCGCTGCGGCGCTGGCCTCGCCGGCCGCCGCCCAGCAGGCGCCGCCGCCGACCCCGGTCCCGCCGGCGGGCTCGCCCTCCCCGTACCCGACCGCCCTGGAAACCCCCCGGCCCTCGACCCGGCCGCCGAGGGTGGCGGCGGGCTCGGCGCTGCTGGCGGACCTCGACTCCGGGGAGGTGCTGTGGGAGCGGAGCCCGGACCAGCGCCGGCCGATCGCCAGCGTGACCAAGATCATGGCCGGCCTCCTGGTGGTCGAGGCCACCGAGCCCGGCGAGGTCGTCACGGCGAGCCGGAACGCTGCCTCGCAGAGCGGCGCGCTCCTCGGGCTCGACGCGGGTGAGGCCCAGCCGGTCAGGGAGCTCCTGATGGCGCTGCTGCTCCAGTCGGCGAACGACGCGGCCATCGCCCTGGCCGAGCACGTGGGCGGCACGGTCGACGCCTTCGTCGACGGCATGAACCGACGGGCCCGCCGGCTCGGGGCGCGCGACACCCGGTTCGCCAGCCCGAACGGCCTCGACGACCGCGGGTACTCGACGGCCCGGGACATCGCCGCGATCACCGTGGAGGCCCTCGGGGACCGCACGTTCCGCCAGGTGGTGGCGACGAGGTTCCACCGGGTCCCAGACCCGGAGGGGGAGCCGCGGCGCATCCAGAACCGCAACGCGCTGTTGTGGCTGTATCCGGGGGCCATCGGCGTGAAGACGGGCTTCACCTCCGCGGCCGGCTTCTGCCTGGTGGCCGCGGCCGAGCGAGACGGCCTGGGGCTCGTGGCGGTCGTGCTCGGTGCGCCCTCCGCGCCGTGGTCGGACGCCGCCGAGATGCTGAACCACGGCTTCGCCACGTGGGAGCGACGCGCGGTCATCGACGGGGCCACCTCGCTCGACCCGCTTCAGGTCGACGGGCGCGACATCCCCGTCCGGGCCGATGGCGAGCTGTCCCTCCTGCTCCGCCGGGGAGAGCCGGTGGACGTCCTGGTCCGCCCCGAGCCCGGGCTCGGCCTCCCCGTGGCCCAGGGCGAGGCGGTGGGGGAGGTCGTCGCGATCGGGGACGGGGAGGTCCTGGGCCGGATCCGGGCGGTGTCCGCCGCCACCGTGGTCCCCCCGCCCGCGGCCACGTCCCCCCCCGAGGTCCCGTGGTGGGAGCGCGCCTGGGACGCGGTGGCCGGCTTCTTCACACGGATCTGGCGGGGGCTGTTCGGCGACTGACCGACGATCGGCCCGGGTGCGGCCTATGATCTGGCCGCGTGCAGGAGCAGGTCACCGTCCTCCACACGGCGGGCGACATCCGTGATCGGGTCTGGGCCCTGGGAGCGGGGATCACCCGCGAGTACGCCGGCCGCGAGCCCGTCCTCATCTCGGTGCTCAAGGGCGGGGCCATGTTCCACGCGGACCTCCTTCGGGCCATCGACCTTCGGGCCAGCGTCGACTTCATGTCGATCTCCGCCTACGGCGAGGGGAGCTCGGGCGTCGTGCGGATCATGAAGGACCTCGATCGGGACATCGGCGGGCGCGACGTCATCGTCGTCGAGGACATCGTCGACACCGGCCTGACCCTCACCTACCTGCTGTCCGCGCTCCGGTCGAGGGAGCCGGCCTCCCTCGAGGTCTGCGCACTCCTCGACAAGTCGGTGCGCCGGATCACCCCGATCGACATCCGCTACCGCGGCTTCGACTGCCCGGACAGGTTCGTTCTGGGCTACGGCCTGGACTTCGGGGAGATCTACCGGAACCTCCCGTTCATCGTGGCCGTCGCGGACGTCGAGGTCCTCGCCGAGGATCCCATGGCCTTCGTCTCGCTCCTGGGCCCGGACGGCGACCCCTACCGATAGGTTCGGTTGCCGGGTCCCAGGGGAGGGGATACATTCGGGACGATGATCGAGATGAACCTCGTGGGGGTCCGGGTCGAGCTGCCCGGCAACCAGCCCATCGTTCTCCTCAAGGAGAGCGAGGGGGAGCGGTACCTGCCCATCTGGATCGGGACATCCGAGGCCACGGCCATCGCGTTCGCGCTCCAGGGCGTGCCGACCCAGCGGCCCATGACCCACGACCTCATGAAGAACATCCTGGAGGAGCTGGCGGTCAGCGTGGAGCGCATCCTCATCACCGAGCTCCGCGACGGCACGTTCTACGCGGTCATCCAGATGGCCCGGAACGGGTCGTCCTACGAGATCTCCTCCCGGCCGTCGGACGCCATCGCCCTGGCCGTGCGGCTGGGGGTTCCGATCTTCGCCCACGAGGACGTCCTCGGCGAGGCCAGCATCGTCATCCGCGAGGACGAGGAGCAGGAACAGGAGGTTCAGCGGTTCCGCGAGTTCCTGGAGAACGTCCGGCCGGAGGACTTCGGCGAGGAGGGCCCCCCGGGGACCGCAGGGAGCGAGGCCTTAGCTCGGGTCGTTGACAGCTCGAGCCGCCGCGGGTAGGCTGGCCCACGCTCACGTAATTACAGGGGTGTGCGAACATGGCCGAGGACGAGGGCTTCCGGGCTCCCGACGTCGCCAGCATCGTTGGGATCTCGTACCGACAGCTGGACTACTGGGCCCGCACCGGGCTGGTCACGCCGAGCATCCGGGACGCGGGGGGATCGGGGACCCAGCGGGAGTACTCGTTCCAGGACATCGTCCTGCTGCGGGCCATCAAGAACCTCCTCGACACCGGGGTGAACCTTCAGCGGATCCGGAAGGCCATCGACTTCCTACGGGACCACCTCAAGAAGCCACCCGTGGGACTGACCCTGCTCTCGGATGGAAACAAGATCTACGCATGCGAGTCGCCGACCGAGGTGATGGACCTCCTCCAGCGGGGCCAGGGCGTGTTCGGGATCGCCGTGGACAAGGTATGGAGCGACGTCGAGGGCTCGGTCAGGAAGACGGCCAAGGCGGCCGCGCGGGCCGGAGGGGCGTGAGGGCCGCCCTCGAGGCCAGCGAGCCCCTCAAGAGCGACGAGACCGCCTTCGCCCACGCCAGCGAGCGCCAGTTCGCCCGGCTGCTCGACTTCTACCAGATCGAGTGGGAGTACGAGCCCAGGTCCTTCGACCTCGAATGGGACCGCCACGGCAACGTCACCCAGCGGTTCACCCCGGACTTCTATCTTCCGGTCTACGACCTGTACATCGAGATCACCACGATGAACCAGAAGCTGGTGACCCGGAAGAACCGGAAGGTGCGCCGGCTCCAGGAGCTGTATCCCGAGGTCAGCTGCAAGATCTTCTACCAGCGCGACTACCTGTCGCTGGTCACGAAGTACGGGTTGGAGGACCGCCGGTCGACCGAGTCGGTCTGAGCCCGGCCCTGCGGTAGGATGCGCGCCGAGTGAGCGGCCTTCGGTTCGCCCCCCACACGGAGGACGACGTCCGGGCCATGCTGGAGGCGCTGGGCCTGTCCTCGATCGACGACCTGTACGGGCACATCCCCCCCCAGGTCATGCTGGACCGCTCCCTCGACATCCCGGACGGCGTCTCGGAGATGGAGCTGCTGGCCGATCTGTCGGCCCTGGCCGGCCGGAACCGCCACGCCGACGACCTGGCGTGCTTCGCGGGAGGGGGAGCGTACGACCACTACGTCCCGGCGGCGGTGTGGGCGCTGGCGGGGCGGTCCGAGCTCCAGACCTCGTACACGCCGTACCAGCCCGAGCTGTCCCAGGGCGTGCTCCAGGCCCTGTTCGAGTACCAGTCGATGATCTGCGACCTCACCGGGCTCGAGGTCTCCAACGCCTCGCTGTACGACGGCGCCACGGCGGCGGTGGAGGCCGTGAACCTGGCCCGGGCGGCCACCGGCCGGGGCCGGGTGCTGGTGGCCGACACCGTCGACCCCCGGTACGTCGAGGCGCTCCGGACGTACGGGCGGGGGGCGGGGTTCGACCCGGAGCTGTTCCGGTCGGCGGGCGGACGGGCCGAGGTGCCGGTGGTGGGGGAGGAGGTCGCCTGCGTCGTGCTCCAGCACCCCAACGCGTTCGGCGTCCTGGAGCCGGCCCGGGAGGTGTTCGCCGCGGCCGGAGCGGCCGGGGCTCGGGCGATCCAGGTGTTCGACCCGCTCTCGCTCGGCGTGCTGGCGCCTCCGGGGGAGCTCGGGGCCGACATCGCGGTTGCCGAGGGGCAGGTCCTCGGAAACCACCTGAGCTTCGGTGGACCGTACCTGGGGGTGATCGCCGCCGGGATGCGCGACGTCCGGCGGATGCCCGGCCGCATCGCCGGCGAGACCGTCGACGTCGACGGGCGGCCCGGCTACGTCCTGACGCTGCAGGCCCGGGAGCAGCACATCCGCCGGGAGAAGGCCACCTCGAACATCTGCACCAACCAGACCCTGATGGCCATCGCCGCCGCCGCGTACCTGGCGTGGCTGGGACCGGCCGGCCTGGTCGAGCTCGGGGAGGCGTGCGCGGCCAAGGCCGCGTACGCGGCGGAGCGGCTCGCGGCGGTGCCGGGCGTTCGCCTGGCGCACGACGCGCCGTTCTTCAAGGAGTTCGCGGTGATGCTCGAGGGCCGCTCGGCGGCCGACGTACGCGGCGCGCTGGCCGACCGGGGCTTCCTGGTGGGCCCGGTGCTCGGCGAGGTGCTCCTGGTGGCGTGCACCGAGCGGCGGACCCGGGAGCAGATCGACGCCCTGGCCGAGGCCATCGGAGAGGTGCTGCGGTGACGGGCCGGGTCGGGGCGCCGGTGCGGGTGGGGGACCCCGAGGGGTTCCCGGCGACGCTGCGAGACCTGTCGAGGCCGGGGCGGCGGGCGTCGTCGCTTCCCGAGCTCGACGTGCCGGCGGCCGAGCTCCCGGCCGACCAGCGCCGGGAGCGGACGGCCGAGCTGCCCGAGGTCTCCGAGCGCGATCTGGTTCGCCATTACACCAGGCTGTCCCAGCGCAACTACGGCGTCGACACCGGCTTCTACCCCCTGGGGTCGTGCTCGATGAAGTACAACCCCAAGGTCGCCGAGGTGGCCGCATCCCTCCCGGGGTTCCAGCGCCTCCATCCTCACCAGCCCGAGGCGACGGTGCAGGGCGTCCTCGAGCTCCTGTGGCGGCTGGAGCGGGCCCTGTGCGAGGTCACCGGGATGGCCCGGGCCACGTTCCAGCCGGCCGCCGGGGCGTCGGGGGAGCTCACCGGACTGCTGATCATGCGGGCCTTCCACTCGCGGAGCGGCCACCCCCGCCGCCGCGTCGTGATCCCGGACTCCGCGCACGGCACGAACCCCGCCAGCGTGCGGATGGCCGGGTACGAGGTGGCCACGGTGCCCTCGGACGCCCGCGGCCTCGTGGACCTGTCCGCGCTGGAGAAGCTGGTCGACGAAGAGGTGGCCGGCCTGATGATCACGAACCCGAACACGCTGGGGCTGTTCGAGGAGGACGTCCTGGAGATCGCCCGGACGATCCACGACGCCGGAGGACTCCTCTACTACGACGGCGCCAACCTCAACGCGATCCTCGGCCGGGTCCGTCCCGGCGACATGGGCTTCGACATCGTCCACATGAACACCCACAAGACGTTCGCCACCCCCCACGGCGGGGGCGGCCCCGGCGCCGGGCCGGTGGCGGTGGGGGATCGGCTGGTCCCGTTCCTGCCCACACCGGTGGTGGAGCGCCGGCGGGATGGCTCGTTCGGGTGGGACCACGACCGTCCGGATTCGATCGGGCGGATCCACGGCTTCCACGGCAACGTCGGCGTGCTGGTTCGAGCCTACGCGTACGTGTTCGGCAACGGCGGCGATGGGCTCCGCGAGGTGGCGGAGCGGGCGGTGCTGAACGCCCGGTACCTGGCCGAGCGGGTCCGGGGCGCCTACCCGTTGGCGTTCCCCGACGGGAAGCCGATGCACGAGTTCGTCTCAACGGCCAAGCCGCTGAAGCGACACGGGATCCGGGCCATGGACGTGGCCAAGCGGCTGATCGACCTCGGCTACTATCCCTCGACGGTGTACTTCCCGCTCGTGGTCGAGGAGGCCCTCATGGTCGAGCCGACCGAGACCGAGTCGAAGGAGACCCTCGACGCGTTCGCCGAGGCCCTGCTCCGGGTGGCCCGGGAGGCGGAAGCGCGTCCGGAGCTGCTCCACGAAGCTCCCGTCAGCACCCCGATCCGCCGCCTCGATGAAGCGCTCGCGGCCCGGTCGCTGAAGATCTGCTGGTAGGGGTCAGGCGGCGGCCGGGGCCGGCGCTCCCACGGGCTCGGCGGGTCCGGCCGGGGAGAGGAGCCCCGTCACGAACACCAACGCGCCGGTGACGACGCCGAGCCAGCCACCGACGGTGGGGGAGAGTTGCTCCACCGCTCCGCTGGAGGCCCACGCCAGGTGGCCGGCGAACTGAAGGGCCGTGATCGTGCCCAGCGCCATCAGCATCGCGCCGGTCCCGCCCGCGGTGCCGGTCAGGATCCGCAACGAGGCGAGCACGAGCACGATCGTGATCACCGCCGGGAGCAGGGCCTCCCACACCAGGGTGGCATCGGGAGCCGACAGGTTGACCACCGCCAGATCGGAGGGCTCGAAACCCGGAGGGGCGTGTCGAGCCACCGGGACCAGGCTCGAGAGGACGTACCCGACCGCGGCCACCAGCGTGAGCCCGCACACGACCCGGCTCCGGGCCCCCACCTCGTGGGGGGCCCGGGCCAGCATGGCCAGGCCGACCGCCAGCACGACGATGCCGCCAGCCAGGGCCAGGGAGGAGCCCGGGCCGGGCTGCACGTCGTCTCGAGCGAACCAGAGCGCCCCCACGAACGAGACGCCGCGGAGGGTCGGCCAGAGCCCCGCGCCGACGAGCAGGCCGGCGGCCCGCCGAAGGGTCCATCGGCCCAGCAGCAGCCACGCCCCGACCGCGGTCACGACGACGACGCCCAACGGAGCGAGTGCGATCGATCCCCACACCCGGAAACCCTGGTGGATGTCGAGGACCCGAGGGGTCGGTCCGGGACCGGCCTGGAAGGGGAGGACCAGCGCCACGAAGAACAGCACGGCCCCCGCCACGGCCGCGGCCGCCCACGCCGCGATGCGTCCTCGCATCGGCGCATCTTCCCATCCCCCGGCGGGGGAGCGCACGTATCTCGTTGCGGAATGCCGTGGCGGGCCGACGACTGGAGCGCCCGTCGGGAACGACTGGGCGCGGCCTTCGCCGACGCCAGGCGCCGGGGCCGCGTCCCGGCGCGGCGACGGATCACGTGGTGGGCGGGGATGGCCGGCGCGGCGGTCCTGGCCGGCGCCCCCGAGGCCCTCGCCGTCGGCATCCTCCTGTTCGAGGCCGTGCTGGCGCCGCGCCTGGCCCGACCCCGACGCCGCCCGCTGGGGAGCCTGGCGCCGTGGCGACCGCCGGATTCCTGGAAGCCCAGCCCCGAGGCCCCCGCCCCCACCCCGGGGCGGCCCTGGGGCGGGGGACGGCAGGTCCCGCCCTGATCCCGCTTCCCTCAAGCAACTTGACGTAATGTTCCTTATCGGGGTTTGGCCGGTGGGCCTCCCGAAGGGTGCCGGTCCCGGGACGGGGGCCGCCGGCGCAGCACCCGGTCGCGGATCGCCCACAGGAACACCTGCCCCAGCGCCTCAACCACGATGGACCGAGAGATCTTCGAGTGGCCATGGCGGCGTTCGTCGAACGTGATGGGGACCTCGCCGACGATGAGCCCCCGGCGCCAGGCCCGGTAGGCCAGCTCGACCTGGAACGCGTAGCCCTCGGACCGGAGGCGCTGGGCCACGAGCTCGCGAAGGGCCTCGCGGCGGTAGACCCGGAACCCCGCGGTGGCGTCGGCCACGGGGAGCCCCAGCATCAGACGGACGAACAGGTTCCCGCCTCGGGACAGGGCCCGTCGGAACACCGACCAGTTCCGGACCCGCCCGCCGGGCACGTACCGGCTGCCGATCACCAGGTGGTGGCTCCGGGCCGCGTCGAGGAGCACCGGGAGGTCCTCGGGCCGGTGCGACAGGTCCGCGTCCATCTCCACGACGAGGTCGTGGCCGGCGGCCAGGGCCGCGGCGAACCCCTCGAGGTACGCCCCGGCCAGCCCGCCCTTCTCCGGCCGCTCCAGCAGGGTCACCCGCGGCTCGCGGTCGGCCATCTTGCGCACGAGGTCGCCGGTCCCGTCCGGCGACGAGTCGTCCACCACGGTCACGTCGATCCGGTCCGAGGTGGCCAGGACCCGCTCCACGACCTCCTCCACGGTCTCCCGCTCGTTGTACGTGGGCAGGACCACGGCGACCCGGTGGTCATCGGGCAGCGGCAGTACCGGCCGGTGCGCCGCCCGCCGCGGGCTCAGGTATCCGATGCCCAGGAGGACCAGGAAGGCCAGGGGGAGCCACCCCCCCACGACGTCGTACGGCGTCCGCCCGGACGCCGTGGCCACGCTCGCCCGGAGCAGGGCCGGCTCGAAGAGGCCGGTGCGATCGGTCACCTCCCCGTTCGGCGCGATGATCGCGCTGATGCCCGAGATCGCCGCGTGGATCACCCACCGGCCCGACTCCACCGCTCGCAGCTCGGACAGCACCACGTGCTGCTCCGGGGCCGCGCTGATCCCGAACGTGGCGTTGTTGGTCGACACGACCAGGAGGCCCTCGTCCTTCGTCACGAAGTCGCGTACCAGATCGGGGAACGCGTTCTCGAAGCAGAT
>JBQGDK010000069.1:0-3906 GCA_052039025.1 Actinomycetota bacterium | reverse complement strand
CGCGATGATCGCGGTCATCGGAGCGGTCCGGCCCACGAACTCGGCCAGGCCGAGCGCGTCGAGCTGCTTCACCTCGGGCGAGAGCACCAGCACCCGTGCCGTGTGGTCGGTCTGCTCCGCGAGGATCTCTTCGGCCGCGATGACGCTCTGCACCCAGCCCACCTCGTCGGTCTCGACCTCCATCGACCTGGCGAGCGCGGCCCGGAAGGACTGCGTCGCTCCCACGGCGATCACGTGCTGGTGCGTCACGTGAGCACCTCGGCGAAGGAGATCGGATCCAGAGACTCACCCTGCTCGTCCGGCGGCAGCAGACCCAGCCATGTGGTCCCGTTCTCCATGGCGAAGACGAAGCGCTGCGTGTCTTCGAGGCTGAGCGCCAGAGTGATGGCCACCGAGCCGGGGAGCTGCTGCGTCTGAGCCTCGTCGTCGCCGCCCAGCACGGCGCTGGACACCGGACGGTAGACCGTCAGCACCTCGGCCGTCGGCACCAGCACGACGGTCACGGAGTCTTGCGCCCTCCCGCCGGTGGCGGAGGTGTCCGAGGCGTCCACGGAGACACCCTTGAACGTGGAGTAGATCGACACCTGGTCGCCGCTCTGGATCGCTCCCGCGACCGCCCGGGAGGCATCCAACGAAACGGTAATCGCCTCCATGCCCTCCGGGATGGCAAGGGCCCCACCGGGGACCTCTCCGGAGATGCGGGCGACCGGGATCTGCTCGCCGGCCAGGATGGCCACGCTGTTGCTCTTCCCTGCCATCTGGTCGAGCGAGGTGACCGCGCCGTCGACCACGGCGTCCTGCGGCACCTCGAGGAGCCTGAACTGGTCGTTCTTGATCAACTGGTCGAGGTCGGTCCTGGCCGGGATATCGACCCTGGACACGACGACCTGGACCATGGTCCCACCGGCCTTGGCATCTTCCTCCAGGCCGCGCGCGTACAGGAACACCCCTGCGGTCGCGACCGTCGCCAGGATCAACGCCAGGACCACGACGAGCCCTCTACCCTTCATGACGCATCCTCCCTACGCTCTCTCTCGGTCAGGTCTCTTTCGGCCGGTGATCGGCCGAGATTTAGTCGATCAGCCGAACTTCCGGATCGGCGTTGAGAACGGGATCATCCGGCGAGGCCACCTCCAGCTGGATGCAGAAGTGGTCCTGGCCCCCACGCTCGAACACGCAGTTCTCCTTCGCATCCGAGGGCCAATGATTCGTCTGCCCGCTCCAGGCGTTCACGACCCGCATGCCCACGAAGTCGACGACGGGATAGGCTTCGCGACCCGACGTCGTGATCCACGGATAGCACGGTGCGGCCGAGCCGTCGCATGCCGCCACCGGGAAGAAGACGGCCGGCTTGGGGTCCATGTTCGCGACGAGGATGAGCCAGTCTTGCATCGCCTGCACGAGAGAATCCGGCACCCCGCCCGCGGCGCACACGTACGTCGGCGGCGGGTTCCACAGGAGCGGCGAGAAGTTGGTCGACCCTCCCAGCCCCATCTTCTCGATGTACTCGCGGAGCTCGTTCGCCCCGCCGGCCTGCGACGAGCAGTCCAACGGGTTGGGATCCTGGCCTTGGACCGGCCACCCCTGGGGGAAGTCGAGCCATCCGCGCTGGCTCCCGCTCCCCTGCTTCTCGAACGAGAAGTAGCACTCGGAACCCGTGTAGCCGGGCGGATGGCCGTCGTTGCAGTCCTGCACCTGGAGCATGTCCAGCTTGAGCGGCACCGGGTTCGGCACGCCCATGGTCCACTCCGCCGTCGCGGAGGCCACCACGTTGCCGTTCTCGAACCCGAAGATCGGCGCGAAGAGGTAATCCTGGGGAACGCTCACCGTGACCGTGACCGTGTTCTCTCCGTCCGAGCCCGCGCCGCTGCACTCCGCCGGATCGAGCTCGAAGCCGGTCACCTGAGCGGTGGTGTTGTTGTCGGCGACCAGATCGTCGGCGGCCTGCCTCGCGCTGTCCTCCCCGTTGGCGAGCCCGCACTCCATCGCGGCCGCCAGGGCGCTCGAGTCGGCAGCGATCACCGCGTTCCGCTTGATGGCCACGCCGCGGCCCAGGTCGAACGTCAGCACCAGCATGCCGAGCAGGACCAACAGGGAGATGGCCACGATCGCCAGCACCGCTCCCTGCTCTTCGTCGTGCACTCGGGCCAGGCTGAACCCTCTTACTCGCATCGGAACACCGCCTTGATCGTTGGGGTTACCGTCACGTCGTTCCAGAACGGGATGTTGATCTGGAGGGGCTGCTCCCACGAGACCTGCACGTCCTTGCCGCGGTCGGCGTCGGTACACCCGTTCGGGCCGCCAACTCCGCCGAGGACCTCGACAGAGGCGGTCCCCTCGGGGTCGAAGGGCGCCGCACCTTGCTCGATCTCCTCCTGAACGACGCAGTCGCTCGTGGAGGCCACCGCAGCGCACCGGGCGCCTTCCCTCGCGGCTCCCTGGAACACCTGATACTGACTCCAGACTCGCCCGAACTCGAGGACCCCGAACAGGAGCAGAGCCAGGACCGGCAGGATGAGGGCGAACTCGACCGCCGCCACCCCCTCCTCCCGTGACGTGCGATCCCTGAACAGTCTCATGCGTTCCTTCCTCCGCCTTCGTCTCGATGACCGACGTTTGTCGGTCCCTCACTCTCCCCGACCTCGAGAGTGAGCGGCCGACAAGGCCGCTCGTTCTTGCTTAGCCGGCGTTCGCGACGCCTTCGTTCAGGGTCGTCGAACCCTCGTCGAACACGGCCTGGATCGCGAGGCCGAGAGCGGCGGCGGCGGCGATGATCGTCACTGCGATCAGAACCAGCAGGAGCGCGTACTCCGTGGCCACCGCACCGTCCTCCCGCCTCAGCTTGCCGCGCAGGTCCGCGAAGAGCGTCTGCGCTCCAACGTAGAGGGTGAGGAACAAATCTGTTCACCTCCTTCGACATGACGGGCGAAATGTCTTCCGTGCGTTCATCGGCCACGTGGGTGAGGGGCTTGAGCCCCCTGATATCCCGACTTCCACGGGTTCTGCGTATGCAGTTCTACGTAGGAGGCGAGCCGGGCTTCGGGAGATACAGCATCGACCGCTCAAGGCCGCAGCCCTCTCGGCCGATGCTGTTGAGAAGGAGCGAAGGACCATGAGCGTCGTCCGGAAGTCGCCGATGGCGGCCACGGCGTTCGACCCCGTGGCTCGCTGGACGGCGCGCGCCTGGGCCCTGGTCGCGTACCTGGCGGTCCTGGCGGCCGTTGCGGCCATCGTGCTCTTCGCGGTTCGCTACCAACCCCTCACGGCGACGAACTTCGCCTCGGGGCCCGTGGCGCAGTCCGCGCCGACCATGGTCCGGCTGGAGTACGCGAACGGCGCGGCCTTCTCCTTCGGGTTCCTGATCGTGAACGACGGCCAGCTCCCGGTGAACATCCAGAGGATCCAGATGACCGGCCAGAGCCATCTCCTGATCCCGGTCAGGGTCGAGACGGCCGCGCAACGGTACGCCGGCAGTCTCAGCGAGGTCGATCCCTCCCTCGACAAGTTCCACCCGTTCACGTTGGCTGGCGGCGATCGCCGATGGATCGTGGTTCGGACGCGCTTCGGGAACTGCGATCGCTTTGAGGCCGGCGCTTCCGAGACGTACACGCGGTTCCAGGTGACGTACCGCGTCCTGGGATTCACTAAGCACGCTTGGGTCGAGCTCCCCAAGGAGATCGGGGTGGGCTCGCCTCCGGACCTCGCGTGTCCGGCCCGGGCCGTCTGAGGGCGCCGCCGGCGCGCCTCACGTCACGACCATCCGCTGCCGCGCTGGGGAGCGTGGATCGCGGCGCAGCGAGAACCGGCGCGAGATGTTTGAACCGCCTCGAGAGTCCACACATAATCCCTGCATGCAAGCCCCAGGTGCTCCTGATGAGAACCTCGTCACGGCGGGCCTGAAGCGCA
>JBQGDK010000068.1:0-4763 GCA_052039025.1 Actinomycetota bacterium | reverse complement strand
CCGTCCACCGCGCCCCCAGCCGGTGCGGCACACCCCGGACGGCAGCGGCCCGGTCGGCCTCGAGGTCGGGCAGGACGTTGACGAGGTGCGCGGCCACGCCGAGCATCGCGCCGCCGGCCACGATCCACGGCGGGACGGGCTGGCCCGACGCGGCCCACACGTACACGGGGACCAGGCCGAACGACACCGCGTACGGCAGCCACGACAGCGATGTTGCCTTGAGCCCGAGGTTGTACGTCCACGCCGATCCGACGCCGATGAGCATGATCGCGGCCTCGGGGAGGCCCACCGGGATCGACAGCGCCACCGAGACCGGCACCGCCGCGAGCGCCGAGGCGACCACGACCCCGGGGGCCACATCGCCCCGCACCAGCGGCTTGCTCGTTCGGCCGGCCGCCGAGTCCCGGTGTCGGTCGAGGTAGTCGTTCGACCACCCCACCGAGGCCTGCCCCGCTGCGGTCGAGGCCACGATCCACGCGAGCGTCCCGGCCGGCACCGCCCGAGTCGCGGCCAGCGCGGCCACCATGATCGTGACGGCCACCGCGGGAAGGGGGTGCGTGGCCCTGGCCAACGCAACGAGGGTCCGCACCGTCATCCCCGCCGACCGACGACGCTACTCGCGGTGGCGCGACACGGAGGCGCGGGTCTGGGACCGACCTGGGTCCGTCGCGTCCATCACGGGCTCGAGCCGTAGAGCTCCTGGATCGCGGCGAGGTCGTCTCCGCCGACGGCGCCGTTCCTCGATGGGAGACGAGCCGTCCTCACCGGGATCCCCCCCTCGGGCCCGGGGTCGGGCGTGATGCCGACGAGTTGCTCGAGAGCCGCCCGCACGTGCGCGATGACGCCGTCGGCCTCGGCCCGCCATGTCGCCATCCGCTCGGTCTCCTCACGGAGCTCGCGTCGGGCCGCTTCGATCGCCTCGAGCTGCGCCTCGTTCTCGCGGCGGGCTCGCTCGATGACCGCGGTGACCGATCGCTCCGCCGCGTCGAGCGCGGTCCACAGGTCGGCGCCGAGGCTCGAGGCGGCAGCCTCGAGCTCGTCGATCCGGCCGCGCAGGGTGTCGTTCAGGGATCGAAGCTCCGACGCCTCGGTACGGGCCGCCTTCGCCTCCTCGGCCAGCCGGATGCCCTCCTCTTCGGCCAGCCTGGCTCGCTGCCGCTCGGCCTCGATGTCGCCTCGAGCGGCCTCCAGGTCAGCGAGTGCTCCATCGCGGGCGGCCTCGGCCTGTTCCAGCCGCCGCGACACCTCGGCGAACCTGCTCTCCCGATCGGCGAGCACGGCTCGAACGAGCCTGGCGCGGTAGCCGAGCAGTCCTCGCTTCAGCTTGGGAGCCTGGACGGCCATGCAGGTCTCCTTTCGGGGCGGCCGCCGCGATTATCGGCCGGCCCGGATGCTCAATCAACGACCGGGCTCGTCTCGCGATCCGCGCGTGGCGCGGCCCGCCGACCGATCGTGGAGATGACCGGATTCGAACCGGCGACCTCCTGGTTGCAAACCAGGCGCTCTTCCAGCTGAGCTACATCCCCTCGCCCCGCCGCCGCGACGGGACACGAAGCATCATCTCACGCCCCCGTTCCGGTGCCATGCTAGGAACGTGCCCGACCGCTCCCGTGCTCTCCAGGTCGTCCTCCGAGCGCTGGCCGCGCTCGTCGTGGGCGGCCTCGGCGCGACGCTGGCCCTGCTCCTGGCGGGCCGGCTCCGGTACCCGATCGGCCCGTTCACGGTGGAGTTCCTCGCTCGGCCAGGGCCGGCCACGACCGAGATCGCCCTGCCCCCCCTCGGGGAGATCCGAGCCGACACGCACCTGGCGCCGCTGAGCCTTCGGGCGACGCTCCAGTCGATCGACGCCGACCGCCTCACGGCGCTGGTGCGGGAGCGGAGCGTCGAGTCTCTGGTGCTGCTGGTCGAGCGGGCCGGGACCGATGCGTTCCGCGCCTACGCCCTCCGCGCGTGGGCCTTCGCCGTGGCCGGCTCGGCCGTGGCCGCCCTGCTCGTGTTCCGGGGGAACCGCGGTGCGGTGATCGGCTCGCTGGTGGCCGGGGCCTTGTTCGTGAGCGCGCTCGGCGCGGTGACGTGGGCGACGTACCGGCCCGAGGCCTTCCAGGAGCCCACCTACACCGGGTCTCTCGGCCTGGCCCCCGAGCTCATCGGCCCGATCGAGGAGGCCGGCCGGCGGATCGCGGCGTTCCGGTCGGAGCTCGACCGGCTGGTCCGGGGGACCGTGAGTGCATACGGCGAGCTGACGGCGCAACCGGCCCCGACCGTGGACGCCACCGTGATGCTCCACGTCTCCGACCTCCACGCCTCGCCGCTCGGGATGGACTTCGCCCAGCAGCTGGCGGAGACGTTCCAGGCCGACCTCGTGGTCGACACCGGTGACGTCACCTCGTTCGGGAGCCCGCTGGAGAGCACGATCCTCGATCGTATCCCGGGGTTCGGCGTCCCCTACGTGTTCGTCCGGGGGAACCATGACTCGTCCTCGGTGGCCATCCAGATCGAGGATCTGGCGAACGGTGAGACGCTCAGCGGAGAGACCGTCACGGTCGAGGGGATCTCGATCGCCGGTGCCGCTCACCCGCTGTTCACGCCGAACCGCCGTCCCCGGTACACCGACGAGGAGATCGAGGAGGCCCTGGCCGGAGCCGGAGAGGCGCTGGCCGAGACCCTGGCCGCCGAGACCCCCGACGTCCTCGCGGTCCACGACGACCGCATGGCCCGGGCCCTGGCCGGGCGCGTCCCCCTGGTGGTCTCCGGCCATTTCCACGACTTCGACGCCGAGATCCTGGACGGGACGCTGTTCCTTCGGGTCGGCAGCACCGGGGGCGGGGGCCTGGACACGTTCCTGTACGACCAGGCCCTCCCGCTGGCCGCGGAGATCCTGTACTTCGAGGGCACCCCGGCTCGGCTGGTGGCCGTCGACCGGATCACGCTCGAGCCGACCACGCGGGAGCTCCGCGCCGAGCGGGAGCTGATCGCCGACCTGGAAGCGGCTAGCGGCCCGACCGGGCGAGCCGGAGCGCCTCGATCAGGGTGAGGTCGGCCTCGAGCCGCATGAGCACCCCGTCCCGCGTCCACAGCAGGCTGCTGCTCGACAGCCGCGCCAGATCCTCGACGACCTCGCCGTCCCGTTCCAGGATCACGGGGTGGGGACCCTGGACCCAATACCCCTGCTCGCCGTCGACCGTGACCGGGGTGACCCCGGTCGCAGCGCTCACCTTCTTGATCAGCTCCTCGGTGGGGCGGGCCCGGAGCTGGGTCAGCAGGGCCGCGTAGCCCGTCTCGTCGGCGGGCGGCAGCCCGGGACGTCCCCGCCAGGCGAGCGTCACGACCGCGTCGCTCCCCTGCCCGACCAGGACCACCTCATCCGGACGGCCGAGGGTCGCGGGGACCGTGATCCGGAAGGCGGTCGCGGCCCGGGCCTCGGCCAGCGTGACCGCACGGCCGGGGACGAGCTCCTCGAGCCGACCCGGGGCCACGGGGACCGGGGAGGGCTCCGGGTCGACCTCGATCCGGGCACCGGGCAGCCGGAACAGGTCGAGGATCGCCGCCCGGAGGCCCGGCGAGGCCGCCAGGAGCCCGGCCAGGAGGAGGAGAGCGGCCGCGGCGAGCACCGTCACTCGACGCCGGACCGGCCGGGCCGGCCCGCGGCCCAGCTCCTCCGCGACCGCGGCGGTCAGGTCCGGCGACCCCGGCCAGGCCAGGTGACGTCCGAGATCACGGAGGTCGCGCTCCAGCCCGTCAGCCATCGTCGCCCCCGCCCACCGAGGTCTGCATGGCCTCCCGCAGCCGGCCCAGCGCCCTGGCCAGCCGCGACTTCACCGTCCCCGCAGCGACACCGAGGATCGCGGCCATCTCGGCCTCGCCGAGCTCGAGGAAGTACCGCATGCCGATCACCTCACGGTCCCGCCGGTCCAGCGCGTTCACCGCGGCCAGGAGAGCCTCCCGCCGCTCGGTCGCGGCGACCTCCTCCTCCGGTCCGGAGACCGGTTCGGGCCGGCGGGCGGCACGGAGCTCGACCGCAACCCTGCGACCCTCGGCCCGGCGGAGGTTGCGGGCCTCGTTCGCCACGATGCGGAGCAGCCACGGCCGGAACGGGCGGGACCGCTCGAAGCGCGACAACGCCCGGTAGGCCTTGACGAACGCGGCCTGGGTGGCGTCGTCGGCGGCGGCGCCCGCGATCAGCCAGGCCGTCCGATGGGCGATGCCTTGGTACCTGCGCACCAGCACCTCGTAGGCCGTGACGTCGCCCCGCGCGGCGCGCGAGACGAGCTCGGGCTCGTCGGTGGGGGCCCCCACGTCGTCACCCTCTCCTACACCGGGAGACGCCGTCCGGTTCCCGGACGCGAGGAGGGCCGGCCCGAAGGCCGGCCCTGGCGCTCAGGTGGTCGGGATCAGCTGGACTCGGGCGGTGGCAGCTCCTGCCACTCGCTCTCCTCGATCTCTCGGTTCCGCCGACGGCGGAAGATCGCGAAGAACGCCGCGAAGGCCGCCACGATGGCCCCCAGGATGAACCACCTCTTCTTGCCCTTCTTCTCCTCCGCCATCCCTTCCTCCTCTCGCGCCTCCGTGGGCCTGGGTGGACTTGAACCACCGGCCTCACCCTTATCAGGGGTGCGCTCTAACCGCCTGAGCTACAGGCCCGACGAGGTCGACGACCAGCGTACCGTCAGCCGAAGGAGTGCGTCAATCTACCGCCGCTCGACGAGCGTGACCTCCACGCCGCCGAGGAGGTCCGCGATGACGTTGTACAGGAACGCCAGGAA
>JBQGDK010000067.1:0-3701 GCA_052039025.1 Actinomycetota bacterium | reverse complement strand
GCTGGGAAAGCTCGTGGTCCGACGGGTCCAGGACGTCCCAGGCATCACCCGCACGCTTACCTGTCCTGTAGTCCACCTTTAGAGGGCCCGCCCCGCCCGCCGATCCGCACCGCGGTGCGGGGAGTCTGCCACACTGTGGGTAGCGTTTGAAGAAACTCGCCACGTCTGCCGGCCGTGCAGCCGCCCCCTACCTCGAGGTCGGCCAATGACCAGCGCCACCTACGACCCCGTCCGCATGTACCTCCGGGAGATCAGGAAGGTGCCGCTGCTCACTGCCGCGGAGGAGGTCGACCTGGCGATGCGGATCGAGGGCGGCGAGCTGGCTGCCAAGCTGCTGGCCTCCGTGGAGCGGACCGATAGGCTCGACCGCCGAAGCTTCCACCAGGTCGTCCAGGACGTGGTCCGGATCCGGGCGCACCAGCTCGACCCGGAGCAGAAGCTGCGCCGTGAGGGGATCGGGCGGGAGACGGTGTCGCGGGGCTACCTGCCACGGTCCCGCGCCGACGCCACCTCGTTCCTCCGCCGCGTGGCCGCCGACGTGGACCGCGCCCGGGAGAAGCTGATCGAGTCGAACCTCCGGCTGGTGGTGTCGATGGCCAAGCGGTACGCCCACCGGGAGATGCCGTTTCTCGACCTGGCTCAGGAGGGAACCCTGGGCCTGATCCGGGCCGTCGAGAAGTTCGACTACACCAAGGGCTACAAGTTCTCCACCTACGCGGTGTGGTGGATTCGCCAGGCCCTCACCCGGTCCATCGCCACCCAGTCCCGGACGATCCGCATCCCCGTGCACATGACGGAGTACATGAACAAGGTCGCCCGGGCCCAGCGGGACCTGGTCCAGATCCTGGGGCGGGACCCGGATCCCGAAGAGATCGGCAGGCGCGTCGGCCTCTCGGGGGAACGGGTCCGGCAGATCCTCGAGCTGTACCGAGATCCCATCTCCTTGGAGACGGTCGTCGGCGACGAGGAGGACACTACCCTCGGCGACTTCATCGAGGACCGGGACGCGGTGTCGCTCCACGACGCGGCCACCAGGACCCTGCTCCAAGAGCAGCTCGATATTGTCATGCACACCCTCGACGACCGGGAGAGGCGGATCCTCGAGATGCGGTTCGGTCTGCTCGGCGGAGCGCCGGGTACGCTCGAGGAAGTCGGGCGGGCCCTCGGCGTGACGCGGGAGCGGATCCGTCAGATCGAGTCGAAGACGCTGTGCAAGCTTCGCCACCCGTCGAGAGCGCAGCAACTTCGCGACTATCCCGCTTAGGACCTGGGGCCTTCCTGGGATCGATCGCGGATGCAGTTGCGCCACACCCACGCCCACAGTCGGCCAGCGGCCGGCGCGCCCATCGGGCCCGGGCAACCAAGAGGGCCTGCGAGCACGCCATAGAGACCCGGTTGAGGATGTTCCGACTGGTTCCGAGGTCGCTAGCCGTGTGGCTATGGCACCGGCTGTGAGCACGACCGCCGCCACGGCTAGGGCCCGGAGATCCTGTCGGGCTCCAAAATACCGACACTATTCATGCCGCGCTCCGATGGTACTCATGGATGAGTCCGCCCAGAACATCGCGGCGTCGGACCTTCGTCCCGATCATCCTCTCGGCAGCCGATTCGGGATCAGGTGGATCGAGGTTGAGCCCCCGATGCGGTCTGGCCCGGTTGTACCTGCATGAAAATGCTCCTCGGAGCTCACTTGATCGGGAGAGGGACCCTCACGTAGGGTCCGGGCACCGGGACAGGGGCTTCGGGAGAGCCAGGACGGGCAGGCCGTCGAGACACTATGGGCCGCGAGCCCGCTGTTGTAATTGGCCGCCCCTGCGACTGATCCGGTTGTGCCGTGAGCACGCATCCGTAGTTGTCGTTCGTCCCGCCTGGCCTCCACCACCGAGGAGAGGAAGGGAGGAGGCAGTGCGGTTCATCGGTCTGGACGTTCACAAGGACTTCTGTGAGGTGGCCGTGGCGGAGGGGCCCGCGTGCTGGTCCGGTCCCCGGGTGCGCTCGACGCCCGAGGACTTAGAGGTGTTCGGGCAGAGCTTGAGCCGAAGCGATCAGGTGGTGCTCGAGGCCACAGGAGGGGCCCTCGCCATCGCCCGGATCCTGGAGCGCCACGTAGGCCGGGTGGTGATGGCCAACCCCATGGCGGTGCTGGCGATCGCGTCGGCGAAAGCGAAGACCGATCGGCTCGACGCGCGGACCCTGGCCAGGCTCCTTCAGGCGGGGTTCCTCCCCGCGGTATGGATGGGGGATGAGCGGACCCGGCTCCTCCGTCGCCTGGTGTCCCGCCACGCCCAGCTGGTCAAGCAGCGCACCCGGGCCAAGAACCAGGTTCACGCGGTGCTGCAGCGAACGCTCAAGGGGCGCCCGCCGGCGAGCGACCTGTTCGGCAAGCGGGGGCGGGCCTGGCTCGAAGCGCAGGATCTCCCGGCCGACGAACGAGACACGGTGCAGGCCGCCCTCCGCCAGGTCGAGTTCTTGGACGGCGAGCTCCGCCTGGTGGACCGAACCATCGCCGAGCAGGTCCTTTCTTGGCCCGAGGTCCGACGGATCATGACCATTCCGGGGATGGGGGCCATGGCCGCGGCGGGGGTGATGGCCGCCATCGGGGACATCACCAGGTTTCCGACCTCCCGCCACCTGGTGGGCTACCTCGGGCTCGACGCCCGAGTTCATCAGTCGGGATCGGCACCCGCCCGCCACGGGAGGATCTCCAAGCAGGGTTCCTCGGTAGCCAGGCATCTCCTGGTGGAGGCGGCCTGGGCGGCCCTTAAGACCCCCGGACCCCTGAGGGCGTTCGGCGAGCGGATCCGGGCCCGCCGAGGCGCCAACATCGCCACGGTGGCCGTGGCTCGCAAGCTCGCCGTGCTGTGCTGGCATCTGCTCATCCGGGAGGAGGACTACGCGTTCGCTCGGCCCTCCCTGGTCCGAGAGAAGATCCGACGCCTCGAGCTGGCCGCCGGCGCCCCGAACCGAAACGGCTACCGCAACCCGGTCCGGATCTTCGCCACCCCCGAGCAGCGTCGGCTGGAGCGGGAGGTCGGGGCCCAGGCCGAGAAGGCGTACCGGCGGTTCGTGAAGGACTTCCAGGCGACGGGCAAGAGGGGTGCGGGTGCCGCCACCGGGGCGCGCATCTCTTCGGCCCTCGAAGGGCCAGCAGCGCGGCAGGGACAAGCCCCAGACCCTGCCCTTTAGCTCGGGGTCACCCGCACCCCAGGTCATCGTGGCAAGGAGGAGGTGAGCTGTCCAGCGGAGAGGACTTGACTTTCATCCGTAGTAGCGAAGGTACCGCTCCAGGTCCAACCGGAGTCCGGTCTGCTTGGGGATCAGGTACCGAGCGAAGGCCGGCTTCCAGCACTCCTCCAGGATGGTCTCCTGGACTCGCTCCACGGCCCCGTTGGTCTGAGGCCTCCCTGCCCGGATGAACACGTGCCGAGCCCCCAGGCGGGCCGCAGCGGCCCGGAACTCCTGGGAGCGGAACTCCGAGGCGTTGTCGGACATCACCGCCTCCAGCCGCCATCCCCGCCCCGACAGGTCCCGGGCCACGGTCCGGGCCAGGTGGGAGGTCCACCGGGCCGAGGGGTTCCTGGGGGTCACGTGGAGCTCCGCCCAGCACCACGCCGAGCCCACGTCGATGGCCGTGTACTGCCACACCGTGCCCTTGGTCCCGGACAGCCTGCCCACGCAGAAGCAGTCCATCTGCACCAGCT
>JBQGDK010000066.1:0-1991 GCA_052039025.1 Actinomycetota bacterium | reverse complement strand
CAGCTCGGCGGCGGTGCGGCCCGGGTCGGCCCACACCGTCAGGCCGCGGCCGTCCGGGCCGGCGATGAACGCGCGGGCGGCCGGCTCGAGGAGGCGAAGCCCGTGGCGCTCCAGCCCCAGGTCGCGGATCACCGACCGCCGGAGCCGTCCGACCGTATGCGCCGCGGCGGGGACCCGGAACCCGGGCGCGATCTCCGCGGTGTCGGCGGCCCCACCGGGGCGCTCCCGCCGCTCCAGGACGACCACCCGCATCCTCCTCGCCAGGAGCGCGGCGCACACCAGGCCGTTGTGGCCCGCGCCCACGATCACGGCGTCGTACCGGCTCATGCGCCGTCCCCGTTCCCGGCACCCCGCTCGGCCCGCCGGCGCCACCGCTGGGCCTTCAGCACCTCGAGGGCTGCGAGCCGGCCGGGGGCGCCCATGATCCCCCCGCCCGGGTGCACCGAAGACCCGCACAGCCACAGGTTCCGGACCGGCGTGCGGAACCGGGCCCACCCCGGGACCGGACGGGTCCAGAACAGCTGCTCGAGGGACAGCTCGCCCTGGAAGATGTTCCCCTCGGACAGGCCGAACGTCCGCTCGATGTCGAGCGGCGTGAACACCTGCCGGTGGAGGATCCGGTCCGGCAGGTTCGGGGCGAACGAGGAGAGAGTCTCCACGACCGCGTCCCCGAACGCCTCCCGGCGCGAGTCGTCCCACTCGTCGCCCTCGGCCAGATGGTACGGCGCGTACTGGACGAAGCAGCTCATCACGTGCCTGCCGGGCGGCGCCATCGAGGGATCGACGAGCGTGGGGATCACCACGTCGATGTACGGGCGTCGGGAGAACCGGCCGTACTTCGCGTCGTCGTACGCCCGCTCCATCCACGCCACCGAGGGGGAGATGCTGATGGCGCCCCGGAGGTGCTCGCCCGGCCCGGGGAGGCACGAGAAGTCGGGGAGGCCGTCCAGGGCCAGGTTCACCTTCCCGGACGAGCCCCGGAACCGGTAGCGGCGGACGGCCCGCTGCACGGCCGGGTCGAGCGTCCCCGGCTCCAGCAGGTGGAGGAACGTCTGCCGGGCGTCGGCGCTGGAGAGCACGACCTCGGCGCCGATCTCCTGGCCCGACTCGAGCGCCACGCCCGTGGCTCGGCCGTTCCGGGTCAGGACCTGGGCCACGGGCGCGTCGGTCCGGATCTCGGCCCCGAGGGCGCGGGCCGCCGAGGCGATCGCCTCGCTGACGCCCCCGGTCCCCCCGCGGGGGATGCCCCAGGCCCGGAAGGCCCCGTCGATCTCGCCCATGTAGTGGTGGAGGAGGACGTACGCGGTGCCGGGTGAGCGGATCCCCTGGAACGTGCCGATGATCCCGGAGGCCGACATCGTGGAGATCAGCGGATCGGTCTCGAACCACTGCCCGAGGAAGTCGGCCGCGCTCATCGTCATCAGCTGGAGGAACACCGCCTTCTGCCGCCTGGACAGGTCCCGGAAGCCCTGGGCCAGCTCGAGGAGCGGTACCCATTCCCGCGGATCGAAGTGCCCCGGGTCCGGCGGGACGAGCGAGAGGATCGGCTTGATGAACCGGGCCATGTCGACCATGAGGAGGCCGTACTCCTCGTACGCCTCGGCATCGGTCCTCGACCACCGGCGCAGCTCCCTGAGCGTCCGCCCGTGGTCGTTGACCCGCCACAGGTAGTCGTCCTCGAGCGGCGTGAACGTGCCGTCCAGCGGGAGGAGCTCGAAGCCGTGCCGGGGGAGGTCCAGGTCGCGGATGATCTCCGGGCGGAGGAGGGACACGACGTACGAGGCCTCGGAGAACCGGAACCCCGGGAACACCTCCTCGGTCACCGCGGCCCCCCCCAGCACGTGCCGCCGCTCCAGCACGACCACCCGCCGACCGGCGCGGGCCAGGTACGCCGCAGCCACGAGCCCGTTGTGCCCCCCGCCGACGATCACCGCGTCGTACGCGCCCACGACCTGCGGATTCTATCCGGGCGGGCCCGGCCGGCCCCGTGG
>JBQGDK010000065.1:0-7130 GCA_052039025.1 Actinomycetota bacterium | reverse complement strand
GTCCCGGGGCCGCTGTCGCGCTCCACGGTGAGCTGCTGGTTCGAGGTCTGACCCTGGGCCCACTTCGCCTCGACGGAGAGGAACGCGTTGCCGAACGACGTGAAGTAATCGGCGCGAAGGATCTTCACGTCCGAGACGTCGGCGGGCGTGGCCTCCTCGTACGCCGCGGCCTCGAAGTCCTCGTTCGCCTCGACGTGCTCGGCGATCGTTGCCTCGCGCTCGGCGATCCTCGCCTCGGCGACGTCCTGGCTCCACACGACGTCGCCGAGCTCGAACCCGAGCGCCTCAAGGGCGGAAGCCTCGCCGGGGGTGACCACGGCGCGGGCCACGATCCCCTCCTCGGAGCGGGTCACGTTGTGGTCCAGGTCGACGCCCGTCCCGACCAGCCGATCCAGCTCGGCCACGCCGGGCAGGAGCACCTCGACGACGCTGGCCTCCTGGTCGGCCATCGGGACGAGCTCGCCCGATCCGGCTTCGTCGGACCCGGAGGCGGTGGGGGCCCCGGAGGCCAGCATGGCCACCAGGGCCGCGGCGAGCGCCACCGAACGGAGTCTCCTGCTCATGCCCACACTCCCTTCAGCCGGGCCGGCCACCCAACCGGCGAGTGCGGGCTGAAAGACGTCTAGCACAACCCTCTCGTTGGGGGCAAATGGCCCGGAGCCCGGTCCGTTCGGCCGGCCGTGCCCTCAGGAGACCGCGACCGGCCCCTCGGTCCCGGTCACCCGCCAGCGCTCGCCCACCCGCTCCACCACCCAGGTCTGCCAGGACCCGGCCAGGTTCGCGATGTAGCCGGAAGCCGGCACGGTGGCCCGATCATCGTCGCCTGAGATGGGGCCCAGCGTGAGGAAGATCCCCCCGTCCCGCACGCGAGCGCCCCCCTCCTGCGGGCCGACGACCTCGGACCTGGTCGCCACGAACTCGACAGGGGCCACGGCTCGGAGGGCCGCGACCAGGGCTCGGCGGTCGGCCGAGGGGAGCGGCTGCCCGGCCGATCGGTCATCGGGGTCGGTCCGGTTCCCGACCACCCGCTCGAGGACGTAGATCACGGGGAACCCGGACGACTGGCCCTCCTCGGTGGTCATGTGCCGGACGACCTCCGCGTAGACCGCCACGCGATCGGGTCCGCCCGAGCAGGCGGCGAGGACGGCGAGGGTCAGGGTCAGGGCTCCCACGAGGGTGGGGGCCGATCGGGACGCTATACTTGGGCCGTGCCCCGGGCGGGCGGACGTCGCCCCCATCGTCTAGAGGCCCAGGATACCGCCCTTTCAAGGCGGCGACACGGGTTCGAATCCCGTTGGGGGCACGAACCGAATAGAGGGCCTGTGGAGCAGTCTGGCCGTGCTCGCCACCCTGTCAAGGTGGAGGTCGCGGGTTCAAATCCCGTCAGGCCCGCCCCGGCGCCGACCGGCGCCCACCGGCGAGGTAGCTCAGTTGGCAGAGCACGCGGCTGAAAACCGCGGTGTCGGCGGTTCGAATCCGTCCCTCGCCACGATCGGCTGTGAGCCCGTGCCGCTCGGCGGGGCCGCCCCCGGCGGCCCGTCGGTCTGGAGGCTCGGGTCGCCCTAGCCGACCGCCGACCGCTCGAGCAGGCTCCGAACCTCCGACTCCCAGTACCGCCGGTGGCCGCCGAGCGTCCTGATCGAGGACAGCTTCCCGGCCTTGGCCCACCGAGTGACGGTCTTGGGGTCGACGCGGAACAGCGCCGCAACCTCCGCCGGAGTGAGGAGCCGCTCGAGGTCGATGTCGCCGTTGCCGTTGGGTCCCATCACACCCTCCTTCCCTTCGTACCTTTCACCCAATTGTCGGAGGGGTCGGCCATTCGGGCCATAGACAAAAGGGGCCATTTCCGAATGGCCCCTTTGTACTAGTCGGAAGAGGTCAGTTGAGCGATTCGCGGATCTTTGCCTCGGCCCAGCGTCCCGCGACCGCCTGGTAGAGCTCACCGGCCCGGTCGACGTCCCCCGCCTCCAGGGCGTCCATCGCCGCCTGGATCTCTCCCGCCGAGTGATCCTCGTCGAGGTCGTTCCACCCGGCCGAGGCCGCGGCGTCCCCGTAGTCGAGCTCGACGAACGAGTCCGCCGGGAAGCACGAGAGCCACTCGTCGATGTCCCGGATCACGGACGCCACATCGTCAAGCCCCCCCCGGTCGAGGACCCGGGCCGCCCGCTGGGCCCGCCGGCGGGCCTCCGGCACGTTCGTCCAGTAGAGCGCGCCGAAAGCGCCGTCGGGCCGCTCCACGATCCGCCGCTCGGCGTCCTCGAACAGGACGAACCATCGCACGGGGACGTGCCAGGCGCTCTCCAGCATCGTCGGGACCGCGGTGGGGTCCCGACGCCGGATCCGGGCGAGCTCCCGAGCGGCCTGGCGAGCGTCGGCCTCGGGCACGAGGGCCTCGGCCACCTCGCCGGGGACGGTCTCGCGGAGGGACAGGAGCCCTGCGAGGACCCGGAGCCGGGTGGCCGAGGGGCACACGAGCCAGCGCCCGTCCACGAGGCGGACCTGGGCTCGATCCTCGTCGCGGGTCAGCAGCCCGAGGCGCCCGCCCGCAGCCCGCTGCTGCCGGTACACGGGGGCGACCGGGATGTCGTGCTCCCGGGAGACGATGAACCGCTCCCACCCGACGCGCTCCCCGTCGGGGAGTGCGTCGATCGGCTGGAACACCCTGAGGAACGCGGAGCCGCGCACGACGGCCATGATAGCGCGGCTCGGCTCGACTGCCAGATGCTATATTCGCCCGGCTCGAGAACGGAGCGTGAAGGTGGGCGTCTTCTCGGAGCTGGGCGGCGAGTATGAGGAGGTCGTGTTCTTCCACGACGCTCCGTCCGACCTCCGGGCGATCGTGGCGATCCACTCGACCGCGCTCGGCCCCGCCCTCGGCGGCACCCGCTTCCATCCCTTCGAGTCAGAGGAGGACGCCCTGGCCGACGCTCTCCGCCTGGCCAGGGCGATGACGTACAAGGCCGCGGCCGGCGGCCTGGACCTCGGGGGCGGGAAGGCCGTGATCATCGGGGATCCGCAACGGGACAAGACCGAGGAGCTGCTCCGGGCCTACGGCCGGTTCATCGAGTCCCTCGGCGGCCGCTACATCACCGCGGAGGACGTGGGGACCTTCCGCCCCGATATGGACGTGCTCCGTCGGGAGACCAGGTGGGTCACCGGCGTCTCGAAACGCCTGGGGGGCTCGGGGGATCCCTCACCGGTCACCGCGTACGGCGTGTTCCAGGGCCTCCGGGCCTGTGCCGAGGAGGCGTTGCGCACGTCCTCCCTCGAGGGCGTCCGGGTCATGGTCCAGGGCGCAGGCAAGGTCGGCCGCTCGCTGATCGGGCACCTCGTGGAGGCCGGGGCGGTCGTGACGGTGGCCGACGTCGACGTGGACGCGGTGGCTCGGGTCGTCGCCGAGCATGGCGTCGAGACGGCGGACCCGGCCAAGGCGCACGCGATCGAGTGCGACGTGTTCGCTCCCTGCGCGCTGGGGTCGGTGATCCGGGACGACACCCTGGCCGACCTGAAGTGCCGGGTCGTCGCGGGGGCGGCGAACAACCAGCTCCAGCGGCCCGAGCACGCCCGGGCCCTCCGGGACATGGAGATCCTCTACGCCCCCGACTTCGTCATCAACGCCGGCGGGCTCATCAACGTCGCCGACGAGCTGAACGGGTACGACCGCGAGCGGGCCATGGCGAAGGTCGAGGGGATCTACCGAACACTCCGGGACGTGTTCCGCCGGGCCCAGGTCGAGGGGATCACGCCCTCGGAGGCAGCGGACCGCCTCGCCGAGGATCGGATCGCCCGGGTCAGCCGGATCCGCCTCCTGCGGGTCCCCGGCTCGGACCGCTGACCCGTTCTGACCAGGGTGTTTGCATTGCGCTCGGGCCTTTGCTACTGATACGGGCGGTTTGCCTGCCCGGCCACCGAACCCGACACGGCGGTGGAGCAGGATCGCCCTCGCCCTGGGCGTCGCCGCGACCCTGACGGCGACGCCGGCGCTCGAGACCTCAGCGGGGACCACCTCCAAGGAGCTCCGGCTGTTCGACATGATCAACGCCTCCCGCTCAGCGCGGGGCATCGGCACGCTCGGCCTGTCGGAACGGCTCTCCCGGATGGCCCGGCGCCACAGCCGCCGCATGGCCCGGGAGCGCAGGCTGTTCCATCACACGTGTCTGTCGTGCCGGTTCCCCAGCGGCACCTGGAAGCTCCTGGGCGAGAACGTGGGGACCGCGCCCTCGCTTCGCCGGATCCACCGGATGATGTTGAAGAGCGCCGCGCACCGCGACATCCTCCTGAACGGCGCCTTCGACCGTGTCGGCGTGGGCGTGGTGAAGAAGGGCAGCAACTACTGGGTCACCGAGATCTTCTACGCCTAGGCCCGGTTGGGGACCGTCGGCCGCCGGTGCCATAATCTCCTGACCAGTCCCTTCGGCCGGGAGGCCACGTGACCGAACGCGATGACGAGCTCGTTAGGATCCTCGACCCGAGCGGAGCAGTGGTCGACCCGGAGGCGCGCGAGGCCCTCGACCTGAAGGAGGAGGACCTCCGGGCCATGTACCGGGCCATGGCCCTGGCTCGGCAGGTCGACCTGGAGTGCACCGCCCTTCAGCGCCAGGGTGAGCTGGCCGTCTACCCACCGATGCAGGGCCAGGAGGCGGCCCAGGTGGGCAGCGCCTACGCGCTCGGCGAGGAGGACTTCGTGTTCCCGGCCTATCGCGAAGTCGGCGTGGCCATCATCCGGGGCATCGACCTCGTCGAGTACACCCACTTCCACCGGGGCACGCGGCACGGCGGCATCGACGATCCGGTCGGCCGCCGGTTCGCGGAGGTCTCGATCCCGATCGCCACGCACGCCCTCCACGCGGTCGGCTGGGCGATGGGCACGAAGAAGGACGGCGGCCGGGGCTGTGCGATCGTGTACTTCGGCGACGGCGCCACCTCGGAGGGCGACTTCCACGAGGCCTGCAACTTCGCCGGGGTGTTCAAGGCCCCGGTGATCTTCTTCTGCCAGAACAACGGGTGGGCCATCTCGGTGCCGCTGGCCAAGCAGACGGCCGGGAAGATCTACCGCAAGGCCGAGGGCTACGGGTTCCCCGGTGTGCGGGTGGACGGCAACGACGTGCTGGCCGTGTATCGGGAGACCCGGGAGGCCGCCGAACGGGCCCGGGCGGAGGGGATGCCCACGCTGATCGAGGCGATGACGTACCGGATGGGGCCCCACTCGACCGCGGACGACCGGAGCCGGTATCAGCCGGAGGAGGAGATCGAGATGTGGCGGAGCCTCGATCCGCTGGTCCGGTTCCGCACGCACCTGGAGGCCGAGGGGGCCATCGACGACGCGTTCGTGGAGCAGGTCGACGCCGACGCCGCCGAGCTGGCCGCGGAGATCCGGGCGGGGATCGTCGGGGCCCCGCCCCGGGACGCCCTGGAGACC
This sequence comes from Actinomycetota bacterium, assembly GCA_052039025.1. GTDB lineage: Bacteria > Actinomycetota > UBA4738 > UBA4738 > CALAEC01 > CALAEC01. Next base: position 1,711 of record JBQGDK010000065.1, on the reverse strand, counting down.
TTCGGGTGGACCTTCACCGACCTGTCCCCCAACCTGGCCCGCCAGCGAGACGAGGTCGCCGCGGCCATCGAGGCCGAGGAGCGCGAGGGTGGCTGAGGTCACGATGGCCCAGGCCCTCAACGGCGCCCTCCGGAGGGCGCTCGCCGACGACGACCGCGTCCTGATCTTCGGCGAGGACGTGGGCAAGCTCGGAGGCGTGTTCCGGATCACCGATCGGCTCCAGGCGGAGTTCGGCGAGGACCGGGTGTTCGACACGCCGCTGGCCGAGTCGGGGATCGTGGGCATCTCGGTGGGGCTGGCCCTGGCGGGGTGGCGGCCCGTCCCGGAGATCCAGTTCGACGGGTTCTCGTATCCGGCCCTGGACCAGGTCATCTCCCACGTTGCGAAGTACCGTTTCCGCTCGGCCGGGACCGTCAGCCTGCCGATCGTCCTGCGGATCCCGTGCTCGGGGGGCATCGGGGCGGCCGAGCACCACTCCGAGACCCCGGAGGCGTACTACGCGCACACCGCGGGGCTGAAGGTCGTCACGCCCTCGACGCCGATCGACGCCTTCAACCTCCTGGTGGCCTCGATCCGGGACCCCGACCCGGTGATCTTCCTCGAGCCGAAGAGCCGCTACTGGTCGAAGGAGGCCGGCCAGCTCGAGCCGAACGGCCTGCCGATCGGCCGGGCCCGCGTGCTCCGCGAGGGCCAGCACGCCACGCTGGTGACGTGGGGCGGGATGGTGGCCCGGTGCCTGGAGGCCGCCGAGGCCGCGGCCGACGATCGGGTGGACCTCGAGGTGCTCGACCTCCGTTCGCTCGTGCCCCTCGACCTCGACACGGTGATCGCGTCGGCCCGGAAGACGGGCCGGGTCGTGGTCGTGCACGAGGCCCCGATGACGGCGGGGTTCGGCGCCGAGATCGTGGCGCGCGTGGTCGAGGATGCCTTCGAGCACCTGGAGGCCCCGGTCCTCCGGGTCACCGGGTACGACACGCCCTACCCGCCCGCGAAGACCGAGGACCACTACCTGCCCGGCGTGGATCGGATCCTCCGAGCGGTGGAGCGCACGCTCACCTTCTAGACTGCTCCCCATGGCCGAGCGAGTCTTCAACCTCCCGGACCTCGGCGAAGGGCTCGAGGACGCGGAGATCGTCGAATGGAGGATCGCCGAGGGCGACCAGGTGACCCTGAACCAAGCCCTGGTCGAGGTCAACACCGCCAAGGCCCTGGTCGAGATCCCCTCCCCGGTGGCCGGCGTGGTGACCACGCTCCACGGCAAGGCCGGGGATGTGGTGAAGGTGGGCGCGCCGCTCGTGACGTTCCGGGTGGAGGGCGAGGCCCCGGCCGCGGAGCCCCCCGCGGCCGAGGGAACGAAGCGTCAGGCCGTCCTGGTCGGCTACGGCGTCGAGGAGGGGTCCGCCACCCGCCGCCGCAGGCCCAGGCTGACGCCGCCGGGCCCCCGGAGGGCCCCTGCGGCCGGCGACGGCGGCGCCGCACCGAGCGAGGCGCCCGCGCCCACCGGCGGCGCCCGGGCCACCCCCGTGGTTCGGAAGCTGGCCCGTGAGCGAGGCGTCGACCTGGCCACCCTGATCGGCACCGGTCCGAACGGCCGCATCACGCGGGACGATGTCCTGAAGGCGACGGGGGCCGCCGCCCCTGCCCCCGGCGTGGACGAGCGGATCCCCCTCCGGGGCGCGCGCCGCCTGATCGCCCAGAAGATGGCTCGCTC
>JBQGDK010000064.1:0-8381 GCA_052039025.1 Actinomycetota bacterium | reverse complement strand
TGGTCGAACGGCGAGGTCAAGAAGCCCGAGACGATCAACTACCGGACGCTGAAGCCGGAGAAGGACGGACTGTTCTGCGAGCGCATCTTCGGTCCCACCCGGGACTGGGAGTGCCACTGCGGGAAGTACAAGCGCGTCCGGTTCAAGGGGATCATCTGCGAGCGGTGCGGCGTTGAGATCACCCGGGCCAAGGTCCGCCGGGAGCGGATGGGCCACATCGAGCTGGCCGCCCCGGTGACCCACATCTGGTACTTCAAGGGCGTCCCCTCGCGGCTGGGATATCTCCTCGACATCGCCCCGAAGGACCTCGAGAAGGTCATCTACTTCGCGGCGTACATCATCACCAGGGTCGACGAGGAGCGCCGGCACAAGGACCTCCCCGGGATCGAGAAGGAGTTCGCCGACGAGCGGGCCGAGATCGAGGCCCACCGCGACCAGCAGATCACGGAGCGGCTGAACGAGCTCGAGAAGCGCATCAAGGAGCTCGAGGCCGAGGGCGCCAAGGGCGCCCAGCTGACCGCGGCCAAGCGGGAGGCCCAGCGCGACGTCGACAAGCTGACGGAGGCGGCCCGACGGGACACCGAGCACCTCGAAGAGGTCCTGGCCGCCTTCAAGGGCCTGTCGGTGAAGCAGCTCGTGGCCGATGACATCGTGTACCGCACCCTCCGCGATCGGTTCGACGACTACTTCGAGGGCGGGATGGGCGCCGAGGCCATCAAGCGGCTCCTGGCCGACCTCGACCTCGAGGCGGAGGCGGCCAGCCTCCGTGAGACGATCCAGACGGCCAAGGGTACCCGGCGCCAGAAGGCCATCAAGCGACTGAAGGTCGTCACGAACTTCATCGGGACGAAGAACTCGCCGCTCGGGATGGTCCTCGACGCGATCCCGGTGATCCCGCCGGACCTCCGGCCGATGGTACAGCTCGACGGCGGGCGGTTCGCCACCAGCGACCTGAACGACCTGTACCGCCGGGTCATCAACCGGAACAACCGGCTGAAGCGACTGCTGGACCTCCAGGCGCCGGAGATCATCGTCAACAACGAGAAGCGGATGCTCCAGGAGGCCGTGGATGCGCTTTTCGACAACGGGCGGCGCGGCCGGCCGGTCACGGGCCCGGGCAACCGGCCCCTGAAGTCGCTGTCAGACATGCTGAAGGGCAAGCAGGGCCGGTTCCGCCAGAACCTGCTCGGCAAGCGCGTCGACTACTCGGGCCGCTCCGTCATCGTGGTCGGCCCCGAGCTGAGGCTCCACCAGTGCGGCCTGCCCAAGCAGATGGCCCTCGAGCTGTTCAAGCCGTTCGTGATGAAGCGGCTCGTCGACCTCGACCTGGCGCAGAACATCAAGAGCGCCAAGCGGATGGTCGAGCGGGCCCGTCCTCAGGTGTGGGACGTGCTCGAGGAGGTCATCAAGGACCACCCGGTCCTGCTGAACCGGGCCCCGACCCTCCACCGGCTGGGCATCCAGGCCTTCGAGCCCGTCCTGGTCGAGGGCAAGGCGGTCCAGATCCACCCGCTGGTGTGCCCGGCGTTCAACGCCGACTTCGACGGCGACCAGATGGCCGTCCACCTGCCGCTGTCGGCGGAGGCCCAGGCCGAGGCCCGGATCCTGATGCTGTCGGCGAACAACATCCTGTCGCCGGCCCACGGTCGCACCATCGCCGCGCCGACCCAGGACATGGTGCTCGGCGTGTACTACCTGACGCTGGCCGAGGAGCGCCCCGAGGACGACTCGAAGCTGCGCCGGTTCGCCTCGCCCGACGAGGCCCTGATGGCCTGGGACGCGAGCTCGGTGAAGCTCCACGACTGGATCAAGGTGCGTCTGCCCGGCAAGTCGATGTCCGAGGACGAGGGCGAGGCCGAGGGCCGGACCGAGGGGAACGGGAGTCCCCTGGTCACCACGACCATCGGGCGAGTCCTGTTCAACGAGGCGTTCCCGCCGGACCACCCCTACGTGAACCACCAGGTGCTCCAGGGTGAGCTGCGGGCCATCGTCGACGACTGCGTCCGGCGCTGGCCGCGCGCCACGGTAGCCGGGATCCTCGACGCGCTGAAGGCGCTCGGGTTCCACTACTCGACCCGGGCCGGGGTGACGATCGGGGTCGAGGACGTCACGACGCCGAAGCAGAAGCAGAAGATCCTCGATGAGTACGAGAAGCGGGCCCTGAAGGTGGAGGGTCAGCACGTCCGGGGGATCATCACCGACGACGAGCGCCGGCAGGAGCTCATCGAGATCTGGACCGAAGCCACCGACAAGGTGACTCGGGCCATGGAGGAGGAGTTCTCGCCGGTGAACCCGATCTTCATGATGGCGAGCTCGGGCGCCCGCGGGAACATCATGCAGATCCGCCAGCTTGCGGGGATGCGCGGCCTGGTGGCCAACCCGAAGGGCGAGATCATCCCGCGGCCGATCAAGGCGAACTTCCGGGAGGGGCTCACCGTGCTCGAGTACTTCATCTCGACCCACGGCGCTCGGAAGGGGCTGGCCGACACCGCGCTGCGCACCGCCGACTCGGGGTACCTGACCCGGCGGCTCGTCGACGTGGCCCAGGAGGTCATCATCCGGGAGGAGGACTGCGGAACCGACAAGGGCATCCCGGTGATCGTGACCCGGGGGACGCCCGACGGTCGGCGGGTGGCCGACGAGAACCTGGCCAGCCGGGTCACCGGCAGGACGCTGGCCGAGGACGTCCGGGTGAACCGGTCGAAGGTGGCGTCGGCCGGCGACGAGATCACCGACGAGCTCCGACTGGCGCTCGTCGAGGCCGAGGTCGACGTCGTGTACGTGCGTTCGGTGCTGACCTGCGACGCCACCGTCGGGGTGTGCCGGCTCTGCTACGGCCGGAACCTGGCCACCGGGCGGCTGGTCGACATCGGCGAGGCGGTGGGGATCATCGCGGCCCAGTCGATCGGCGAGCCGGGCACCCAGCTCACGATGCGGACCTTCCACACCGGCGGCGTGGCCGGCGAGGACATCACCCACGGTCTCCCGCGGGTCGTCGAGCTGTTCGAGGCGCGGCGGCCGAAGGGTCGGGCCGAGATCACCGAGCTCTCGGGCGTGGTCGCCCTCGAGGACGACGCCGAGAAGAAGAAGCGGTGGATCACGGTGACGGCCGACGACGGTGAGCAGGTCCGGTACGAGGTCTCGCTCCGGGCCCGGCTCGCCGTCGGTGACGGCGACCGCGTCGAGGTGGGCCAGCAGCTCACCGAGGGCTCGGTCGACCCCCACGAGAAGCTCCGGATCGAGGGCGTCCAGGCCGTCCAGCTCCACCTCGTCGAGGAGGTCCAGCAGGTGTACCGGAGCCAGGGTGTGGTGATCCACGACAAGCACATCGAGCTGATCGTCCGGCAGATGCTGCGCAAGGTGCACATCCTGGAGCCCGGGGACACCGAGTTCCTGCCCGGCGAGCTCGTGGACCGGCGGCGGTTCGAGGAGACCAACGCCGAGGTGGTCGAGGACGGCGGCGAGCCGGCCTCAGCCCGGCCGATCCTCATGGGGATCACCAAGGCCTCGCTGGCGACCGAGTCGTGGCTCGCGGCGGCCTCCTTCCAGGAGACCACCCCCGTGCTGACCGACGCCGCGATCAGCGCCAGGTCGGACCCCCTGCTCGGGCTGAAGGAGAACGTCATCATCGGCAAGCTGATCCCGGCGGGGACGGGGATGGGCCGGTACAGGAACGTCCGAGCCCACATCCGCCCGGAGGCCATCCCGGAGTACTGGCTCGCCCGGCAGCGCGAGCAGGCCGAGCTCGCCGAGGCCGGCGTGTCCGGGGACGGCGGGGACGGGCAGGTCACCGAGGAGGACATCGAGCGGTTCCGCGCCATCGGCGGGGGCGACGGCGAGGGTGACGGCTCCTAGCCCGGGATGTCGCCCGCGTCACTGACCGCCCTGGCCGTCCTCCTGGCCGGGATCGGCGCCGTCCTCCAGTCGACGATGCTGGCGCTGGTGGGCCGGCGGTCCGGGGCCCTGGCCGCCACCACGCTGGCCGCGATCGTCGGGCTGACCGGGATCACGGCGGTCACGCTCCTGGCGAACCGGTCGCTGGCGGGCGTGGCCGTGGCGGCCCGGCAATCCCCGTGGATCTGGGTCCCGGCGGGGCTCCTGGGGGCCGGCGTTCTTGCCGTGCTCACGTACGCCCCGCCCCGGATCGGGTCGTTCGGCACCTTCGCGGTGCTCATCGCCGCCCAGCTCATGACGAGCCTGGTGGTGGACTCCGTGGGGCTGTTCGGGCTGGAGAGGGTCCCGATCTCGTTCACCAGGGTGGCGGGGCTGCTGTTCCTTGCGACCGGGGCGGTCCTGGTCCTCCGCCGCTGATGCGGTGACGCTGGATCGGGCGACCTGGATCCGGCGCCTTCGCCGGGAGAACGCGGAGCAGGAGGATGCCCTCTCATCGGTGTACGACGCGCGGTGGGGGGAGATCGAGGACACCCATCGCGCCTTCGTGGAGCGGTTCCTGGCCTCGCTCCCGCCGGACGGCCGGGTGCTCGATGCGGCGTGCGGCACCGGCAAGTACTTCGGCATCGTTCTCGACTCCGGGCGATCGGTTCTCGGCGTCGATCACTCCGCGGGGCACCTGGCCGGGCCCGGGAGAAGTTCCCGGACGTGCCGACGGAGGTGCGCGAGCTCCAGGAGCTCCCCTTCGAGGGCGTCTTCGACGGCGTGATGTGCGTTGACGCCCTGGAGATGATCCCGCACGAGGACTACCCGGTGGTCCTGGCGGGGCTCCGCCGGGCCCTCCGGCCCCGAGGCCGGCTGTACGTCACGATCGAACGCATCCCCGAGGCACACGTCCGGCGGGGGACCGAGGAGGCCCGGCGGTGGGGACTCCCGGTCCTCGAGGGCGAGGTGGTCTGGGAGGACGACGGATATCACCACTATCCCTCGATGGACAGGGTCCGGGCGCGGCTGGCAGAGGCCGGCTTCGAGATCGAGGAGGAAGCCGAGGGCCCGTGGGCCCCGGAGGGCTACGCCTACCACCACGTCTTGGCCCGGCGGCACCTCCCGGAGTCGGGGAAAGAGTGACAAAACGGGCGGTTGGCAAGGCCCCGGAGCCCCTTTGACAGCCTCTTGGGTCCGCTATACTCTTATCGTTCGTCCGTGGCCCGGGACCCGGGCCGCGCAGTTCACTCTGCGTCCTGGAGAACCGAGGGGCGTTCCTGCCTGTCGGCCCGGGGCACAGGCCAAAGGATGAGAGCGACGACGGGACACGCATGCCGACGACGCAGCAACTGGTCAGACGAGGCCGCAAGACGGCCCGCGCGAAGACGAAGAGCCCTGCGCTCAAGGGCTCTCCGCAGCGGCGGGGCGTCTGCACGCGCGTGTTCACGATCACCCCGAAGAAGCCGAACTCGGCCCTTCGGAAGGTCGCTCGCGTCCGCCTGACCAGCGGCATCGAGGCCACCGCGTACATCCCCGGGACCGGCCACAACCTCCAAGAGCACTCGATCGTCCTGGTCCGGGGCGGCCGGGTGAAGGACCTCCCCGGTGTCCGCTACAAGGTAATCCGGGCCGCTCTCGACACCGCCGGGGTGGCCGACCGGAAGAAGGCTCGGTCGAAGTACGGCGCGAAGAAGTCCGCGTAGGGGGGTCGAGCGATGCCGAGACGCGGTGCTCCCACGAGGCGCGGGGCCGGACCGGACCCGATCTACCAGAACGTGCTCGTCACCCAGCTGATCAACAAGCTCATGGTGAGCGGCAAGAAGACGATGGCCGAGCGGATCGTGTACGAGGCGCTCGACCGGATCAGCGAGCAGACGGCCAACGACCCCGTCATCACGCTGAAGAAGGCCGTGGAGAACGCCCGGCCCCTGCTCGAGGTGCGCTCCCGGCGGGTCGGCGGGGCCACGTACCAGGTCCCGGTCGAGGTCCGGCCGAACCGGGGGACCACGCTGGCCCTCCGGTGGCTGGTGGCCTTCGCCCGGGCTCGCAAGGAGCACACGATGGCCGACCGGCTGGTCGGCGAGATCATGGAGGCCGCCCAGGGGCAGGGCGCGTCGGTGAAGCGTCGCGAGGACATCCACAAGATGGCCGACGCGAACAGGGCGTTCGCGCACTACCGGTGGTGACCTGATTGGCCACCCCGGCGAGGAAGATGGAGATGGCGAAAGCAGCGCACGAGGTAACGAAGGGGCACGGCGGGGGCCAGAAGGGCCTGGTCATCCGCGAGTACCCCCTATCCAGGACCCGGAACATCGGGATCATGGCCCACATCGACGCCGGGAAGACCACCACCACCGAGCGCGTCCTCTACTACACCGGCAAGACCTACAAGCTCGGCGAGGTCCACGAGGGCACCGCCCAGATGGACTGGATGGTCCAGGAGCAGGAGCGCGGCATCACGATCACCTCGGCCGCCACGACCTGCCAGTGGAAGGACCACTGGATCAACATCATCGACACGCCCGGCCACGTCGATTTCACGATGGAGGTCGAGCGGTCCCTCCGTGTGCTCGACGGGGCCGTGGCGGTGTTCGACGCGGTGGCGGGGGTCGAGCCGCAGTCCGAGACCGTGTGGCGCCAGGCGGACCGGTACCGCGTCCCCCGGATCTGCTTCGTCAACAAGATGGACCGTGTCGGGTCCGACTTCGAGCGGACCGTGCAGATGATCGAGGAGCGGCTCCATGCCAAGCCTCTGGTGGTTCAGCTGCCCTGGGGGACCGAGGACGCCTTCGTCGGCGTCCTCGACCTCGTCGAGATGAAGGGGCTGCGGTGGACGTCGGAGAAGGGCGAGGAGTGGGAGACCGTCGAGATCCCCGAGGAGCTCCGGGAGACCGCCCTGGACTGGCGGCACCGGCTGTACGAGCAGCTGGCCGACCACCACGAGACGCTCATGGAGAAGTACGTCGAGGGCGAGGAGCCCGCGGCGAAGGAGCTCCGGGAGGCCCTCCGGGAGGCCACCCTGGCCGTCGAGGGTACGCCCGTCCTGTGCGGCAGCGCCTTCAAGAACAAGGGGATCCAGCCGTTGCTCGACGCGGTCGTCGACTACCTCCCGAGCCCCCTCGACGTGCCCCCGATGGAGGGCACGATCCCGGGCAGCCGCGAGCGGGTGGGTCGGAGACCCGAGGACGAGGAACCGTTCGCCGCGCTGGCGTTCAAGATCATGTCGGACCCGTACGTGGGTCGGCTGACCTATTTCCGTGTGTACTCGGGGACGCTCCGGGCCGGAGCCCACGTGCAGAACGTGACCAAGGACCGCAAGGAGCGGATCGGACGCATCCTCCAGATGCACGCGAACCACCGCGAGGACAAGGAGGCGGTGTTCGCCGGCGACATCGTGGCCGGGGTGGGCCTGAAGCACACCACCACGGGCGATACGCTCGCCGACCCCTCGAACCCGGTCCTCCTCGAGTCGATCACGTTCCCGGCGCCGGTGATCTCGGTGGCCATCGAGCCGAGGACCAAGGCCGACCAGGACAAGCTGTCCCAGGCGCTCGGCAAGCTGGCCGACGAGGATCCCACGTTCCAGGTCCGGCTCGACGAGGAGACCGGCCAGACGATCATCGCCGGGATGGGGGAGCTTCACCTCGAGGTCCTGGTGGACCGCCTCACCCGTGAGTGGGGCGTCGAGGCGAACGTCGGCAAGCCACAGGTGGCCTATCGCGAGACGATCCGGAAGCCCGTCGAGAAGGTCCACGGCCGCTACGTGAAGCAGACCGGCGGCAGGGGCCAGTACGGGCACGCCGTGATCAGCCTCGAGCCGACCGGCTCGGGGGGCGGGTACGAGTTCGTCAACAAGATCACCGGGGGCGACATCCCCCGCGAGTACATCCCCTCGGTGGACCAGGGGATCCAGGAGGCCATGGAGAGCGGCGTCCTGGCCGGCTATCCCCTCGTCGACGTGCGAGCCACGCTCGTCGACGGGTCGTACCACGAGGTGGACTCCTCGGAGGTGGCGTTCAAGGTGGCTGGGCAGATCGCGCTGCGGGATGCGGCCAAGCGGGCCGATCCCGTGCTCCTCGAGCCCGTGATGCAGATCGAGGTCGTCACGCCCGAGGAGTACATGGGCGACGTGATCGCCGACCTCACCAGCCGGCGTGGGAAGGTCGAGCGGATGGAGCAGCGCGGCGGGAGCCAGTCGATCCGCGCCCTGGTCCCGCTGGCCGAGATGTTCGGGTACGCCACCGACGTCCGGTCCCGGACTCAGGGCCGGGCCACCCACACGATGCAGTTCCATTCCTACCAGGAGGTCCCGACGAACATCGCCAGGGAGATCGTGGCGAGGGTCCGGGGCGAGTAGAGGAGACGGAGGGCATGAGCAAGAAGAAGTTCGAGCGGACCAAACCCCACGTGAACATCGGCACGATCGGGCACATCGACCACGGCAAGACCACCCTCACGGCGGCCATCACCAAGGTGCTGGCCGAGAAGGGCATGGCCGACTTCAC
>JBQGDK010000063.1:0-2554 GCA_052039025.1 Actinomycetota bacterium | reverse complement strand
CGGCGGACCGGACGTCCTGAGGGGCACGAAGAAGCCCGACGTGATCGCGGCTCTGGGCGGGAAAGACCAGGTTCGGGCCGTGGGGAAGGGTGACCGGGTTTGCGGCGGCCCCGGGAACGACAGCCTGTACGGGGGGGCCGGCAAGGACCGCCTCTACGGCGGCGGGGGGAAGGACCGGCTGGTCGGAGGCAGCGGAACCGGCGACCTCTGCGTCGGTGGCGGCGGGCGCGACCGCGCCAGCCGGACCTGCGAGAAGATCCGAAGCGTCCCCTGATCCGGGCCGGCCACGGCGTTCACCACCGCGCTGAACACGTCGTTCCTCGCGGAGCGCGTCGCGCTGTTCTCGATCGTGATGGGCCTCGCGCTCTTCCTCACCGGCATCGGCTTCCTCGTGCTCACCAGGGCGGCGCTCCGGGAGATGGGAGAGCCGTCGGCATAGCCTCGAAGGAGGACAGCGACAGGGGTGGCGCCGACCGGCTGCCCGCCAACACCCGGCCGGGGGCCCGACGGCATCCGGCCACCGTGCGCGGCCGAGGGGTCGTGCCGAGTGGGTCCCGAGGCACACCGCGGAGATCCCGTCGGCCCTGATCGGCCCTAAGATGAGGCTCGTGAAGCGCCCAGCACCGGTCGAGGGGGAGTCGCCGCGAGGCCGGGCCGCCGGCACGGGGCCGGCTCCGGACCGGGGCCCCCTGGTCGACACGTTCGGCCGGGTGGCCACCGATCTCCGGGTCTCGGTGATCGACCGCTGCAACCTCCGGTGCACGTACTGCATGCCGGCCGAGGGGCTGCCCTGGCTGGCCAGGGAGGAGGTCCTCACCGCCGAGGAGATCGACCGGCTGGTGAGCCTGTTCGTCCGCCTGGGGGTGCGCGAGATCAAGCTCACCGGGGGAGAGCCGACGGTGCGCCCCGACCTGATCGACATCGTCCGCCGCGTCCGGGCCCTGGGCGGCGACCTCGACCTGTCGATCACCACCAACGGCTACCTGCTGGATCGGTTGGCCCGCCCGCTCCGGGAGGCCGGGCTCGACCGGCTCACGGTCTCCTGCGATTCCCTCCTCCAGCACCGGTTCGCCGAGATGACCCGCCGAGACGCGCTTGACCGGGTCCTGGCCGGGCTGGAGGCGGCCCGGGCCGCCGGCTTCTCGCCGGTGAAGCTGAACTGCGTGGTGATCCGGGGTGCGAACGAGGCCGAGGTCGTGGACTTCGTCCGCCTGGTGCGTCGGACCGGCGATCAGGTGCGGTTCATCGAGTACATGCCGCTCGATGCCGACCAGGGCTGGGAACGGTCCAGGGTGGTCCCCTCGCACGAGCTGTACGAGCGGATCGTGGCCGAGTTCCCGCTCGCCGCGGCGAACGGAGGGAGCCCCCAGCCGGCCACGGTGTTCCGGTTCGCCGATGGAGCCCCGGGGGAGGTCGGGTTCATCTCCTCGGTCACGGAGCCCTTCTGCGACACCTGCAACCGGCTGCGGGTCACCGCGGACGGCCAGCTCAGGGTGTGCCTCTTCGCCATGGAGGAGACGGACCTCCGTGGTCCCCTGCGGGATGGGGCGGGGGACGGAGAGCTCGAGGTCCTGATCCGCGAGGGTGTGTGGGCCAAGTGGTCGGGACACCGCATCAACCACCCCGATTTCGCCAGGCCGGCCCGCAGCATGTCGATGATCGGAGGCTGAGCGAAGCTCGAGGACTCGTTCGACGTCCAGGTTGGGCCGTCATGCTCGGGACGACGACCGAGGGCTACTGGCCCGATCCCTCCCGCTCCAGGCGCACGGTGGCGCCCTCCTCGATCCCATGATCGTCGAAGAAGCCCTGGTTGACCTCGAGCGCCCCGACCCAGTCGATCTCGGGGTCGTACGTCGGGCAGATCGCGGTCCGGCACGGCTCCATGTCGAGGATCGTGGCGATCCGCCGGTCCGGGCCCCAGAACGCGATCGAGAGCGGGATCAGCGTGTCCTTCATCCAGAACGAGATCCGGGCGGGCTGCTCCTGGAGGAACACCATGCCGGCATCGGGGTCCATCTCTTCGACGCCCATCAGGCCACGGGCTTGGGCCTCGTCGGTCTCGGCGATGACCACGTCGACCCGGACCTCGTCGCCGTCCGACTCGATCACGAGGGTCGCCCGGGGAAGCCCCTCGACTGGCACGGCCGGCCCGCACGCGGCCAGAGCCAGGAGGAGTGAGGCCAACGCTGGTCGGCTCGTTCGGACAGCCCGTATCATTGATCGACGCATGCTGGAGTAGCTCAGTCGGCAGAGCACCGCCATGGTAAGGCGGGGGTCGTGGGTTCGATTCCCACCTCCAGCTCCACTGTATACACTCGCAAACGCAGGCGGGGTAGCTCAGTGGCAGAGCAAGCGGCTCATAATCGCTGTGTCGGCGGTTCGAATCCGCCCCCCGCTACGGGGTCGAGGAGGAGGAGGGCATGAGCAAGAAGAAGTTCGAGCGGACCAAACCCCACGTGAACATCGGCACGATCGGGCACATCGACCACGGCAAGACCACCCTCACGGCGGCCATCACCAAGGTGCTGGCCGAGAAGGGCATGGCCGACTTCAC
>JBQGDK010000062.1:0-5602 GCA_052039025.1 Actinomycetota bacterium | reverse complement strand
ACCATCGGCGGGATCAGGTTCTCGCCCTCGTCGAGGGCGGCGGCCTTGAGGCGCTGCAGGGCCCGGTCGACCGCTCGCTCGTCCCGACCGGCCCGCATCCGGCGTACCGACTCGATCTGACCCCGCTCGATCTCGGGCCCGATCTTCAGGGTCTCGATCGGCTCGTCGTTCGGGTCCACGAACTCATTCACGCCGACCCGGATCAGCCGCTGCTTCTCGAAGCGCTCCTGCTCCCGGAACGCAGCGTCGGCGATCTCCGACTGGAAGAACCCTCGCTCGATGCCGACCAGCATCCCCTCGAGCATAGAGCCGCGACCCATCTCCTCGATCCGCCGGAAGTACTCCTCGGCCCGGCCCTCGGTCCGGTTCGTGAGCGCCTCGACGAAGTAGGAGCCGCCGAGGGGGTCGATCACGTTGGCCACGCCGGTCTCGTGGGCGATCACCTGCTGGGTCCGGAGGGCGATCTGGGCGGCCCGCTCGGTCGGGAGCGCCAGGACCTCGTCGAGCGCGTTCGTGTGCAGCGACTGGGTCCCGCCGAGCACGCCGGCCAGCGCCTCGATCGCCGTGCGCACGATGTTGTTCTCGGGCTGCTGGGCGGTGAGCGAGCAGCCCGCGGTCTGGGTGTGGAACCGGAGCCGCCACGACGCCGGATCCTTGGCACCGTACCGGTCGCGGAGCCACCGGGCCCAGATCCGGCGGGCGGCCCGGTACTTGGCGATCTCCTCGAAGAAGTCGATGTGCGCGTTGAAGAAGAACGACAGCCCCTGGACGAACCGATCGACATCGAGCCCGCGCTCGCGGCCGAGCTCGACGTAGGAGAACCCGTCGGCGAGCGTGAACGCGAGCTCCTGCACCGCGGTCGAGCCGGCCTCGCGGATGTGGTAGCCCGACACGCTGATCGGGTGCCACCTGGGAACCTCCTTGGCGCAGAACTCGATCAGGTCCCCGATGATCCGCAGGTGCGGGCGGGGCGGGAAGATCCACTCCTTCTGAGCGATGTACTCCTTGAGGATGTCGGTCTGGAGGGTCCCGTCGAGCGCGCTCCACTCGACGCCCTGCCGCTCCGCGGTGGCCAGGAAGAACGCGAAGATCACCGCGGCAGGCCCGCTGATCGTCATCGAGGTCGAGATGCCCCCGAGCGGGATGTCCCGGAACAGCGTCTCGAAGTCGGCCAGCGAGTCGGTGGCCACCCCGCACACGCCGACCTCCCCCACGGCCAGGGGGTCGTCGGAGTCCCGGCCCATCAGCGTCGGCATGTCGAAGGCAACCGACAGCCCGCCCTGGCCCTGCTCCAAGAGGTACTTGTACCGGGCGTTCGTCTGCTCGGGTGTGCCGAAGCCGGCGAACTGGCGCATCGTCCACAGCCGGCCCCGGTACATCGTCTCGTAGACGCCCCGGGTGAACGGGTACCGTCCCGGGTAGCCGAGGTCCCGCTCGTAGTCCAGGTCCTTCACGTCCTCCGGCGTGTACAGCGGCTCGATCGGCTCGCCGGAGATCGTCTCGAAGTCCGCGTCGCGCTCCCCAGCCTCGAGGTAGCGCTGGCGCCACTGGTCCTTCATCGGCCCTCCATCCGCTCCAACAGGATATCGGCAGCCCGGTAGGGGTCGACTCGCCGGGCCACCAGATCGTCGGCCACGGACTCGAGGGCCCCCTCCTCGAGCAGCTCCGCGGCCCGGGCCCGAAGCCGGACCGAGACCATGCTCTCGACCTCGCGGAGGATCCGCCCGCGTCGTCGTCGCTCAAGCTCGCCGGTCGCCTCCAGATGCTTCCGGTGCCCCTCGATCGCCTCCCACAGGTCCTCGATCCCCTCGTGAGCCTGGGTCGAGGTCCGGACCACCGGCGGCGTCCAGTCGAGGTCGGGCCCCATCTTCAGCATGACCTCGAGGTCGCGGACGGCCTCGACGGCCCCGGGGCGGTCGGCCTTGTTCACCACGAACACGTCGGCGATCTCCAGGATGCCGGCCTTGGAGGCCTGGACCGCGTCGCCCCACCCGGGCGCCACCACGACGAGCGTGGTGTCGGCCGCGGTGGCCACCTCGACCTCGGCCTGCCCCACGCCGACGGTCTCCACGATCACGAGGTCTGCCCCGCCGGCATCGAGGACCCGCACGGCCTCGGGTGCCGCCAGTGCCAGCCCGCCGAGGTGCCCCCGGGTGGCCATCGACCGGATGAATACCCCGGGGTCGGTGGCGTGCGACTGCATCCGAAGCCGGTCGCCGAGCAGGGCGCCCCCGGTGAACGGCGAGGTCGGATCGACAGCGAGCACGGCCACCGTGCGATCGTGCCCCCGGGCCGCCCGCACGAGCTCGGCCGCGAGGCTCGACTTCCCCACGCCGGGCGAGCCGGTCAGGCCGACGGTGTACGCGGTGCCGGTCTTCGGGTACAGGCCGCCGATCAGCTCGGGGAGGCCCTCGGCCCCGTCCTCGACCATCGAGATGGCCCGGGCCACCGCGCGCCGCTCCCCCTCCAGCACGCCCTCGATCACCCGGGCGACGTCCACGACGCCAGCGTACCAGCGCCCATGGGGCCACGCGTTCATATGGCATACTGATGGCATGCGGACCACGCTGGACATCGACGACGAGCTGATGCGGATGCTCCTGTCGCGCCATCCCGGGAGATCGAAGACCGAGGCGGTCGAAGAGGCGATCAGGGACTACCTCGCGTCCGACGCCAACGCCCGGGTGGACGAGCTTCGGGGCCGCATCGAGATCGAGGACGTGTCCGAGGAGAGCAGACGGCGAGATCGACACACCTGACGGTCCTCCCGGACACCTCTGTCTGGGTCGACCACCTCCGCCACCGAGACGACGACGAGCTCCGGCGGCTCCCCTACGAGGGCCGGGTGGTCGTGTGTGGGCCCGTCCTCGCCGAGCTCCTCATGGGCGTCCCGTCCTCCCACCGGGATGCGTTCTGGATCTCCGTGGCCGCCTTGCCCTGGGCCGAGCTTGATCGATCCGCGTGGCGCATCGTGGGTGAGGTGGCCGCTGATCTGCGGAGCGCCGGCGTTTCGCTTCCCCTGACGGACGTGGAGATCGCCGTGGCGTCCGTCCGGACCGAGGCCGCGCTGTGGACGAAGGACCGTGCCTTCAAGCGGATCCGGTCCGCGCTGCCCTCCCTCGAGCTGTACCGCCCCGGTTCCGCCTGAGCATCTCGTGGCTGCCCTCGACGGATCCCCATCCCAACCGCCCCCAGGTTCCGCAGGTGCCATTTCCCCCACCACGATCTGGCAGAACACGCGCTCGCTCATGCGATGGATAGCAGGCGGTTGAGGCGGGACACCACGATCGGATGACGGATCAGGCCGCGCACCCGGAGTTCGCCGCGGATCAGCCTGGCCGCCACGGCCCGACCGGCCGCGGTCATCGCGTCCGGGTAGCCGAACCGGAGCGGCGCCGTGGTGAGCTCGGTCAGCACCTCGGTGTCCGCTCGGACCACGACGAGGGGGCGCCCCCCGAGCCCGTTCGTCACGGTGACCCTCGCCGGAGAGAGCCGCACCGTGCAGGCGACCTCGGCGTCCCGGGCCACGATGCCGACCGTGGCCGGTGGTCCCAGGAACCGGGCCCGCGATGGATCCGCGTCGACGTTGGCCTCGATCAGGCCGCCGATCATCGAGGCCAGCCCGTTCGGGTCGTCGCCCGGGTACTCGACCCTCACGGCTTGAGGAGCACCTTGGTGGCCTCGCGGCGGTCGAAGAGCTCGTACCCGGCGGGCGCCTCCTCCAGCGGGAGCGTGTGGGAGATGATCGGCAGGGGGTCGATGGCGCCGTCGACCACCGCGCGCATCGCCTCCTCCCACCACGCCTGGATCGGGCAGACCCCCCCGAACAGGAACCGGAGCCCCCGGGACCATGCGATGCCCAGCTGGAGCTCGATCGCCTCGCTCACGTACATCCCCAGCACGCAGATCGTGCCGCCCCTCCGCACGACGTCGAGCGCGGTCTCGAACGCGGAGGGCGATCCCACCGCCTCGATGACCACATCGGCGCCCCGGCCGTCGGTGACGTCGTCGAGGGCGGCCTGCGCGTTGCGTTCCCGGACGTTGATCGTCGACAGCCCGAGCTTCTCCACGATCGCCAGACGGTCGTCCTGCATGTCGAGGACGTACACGTTGGCGGGCTCGTGCAGTCGGGACGACTGGGCGGCGAAGAACCCCACCGGGCCGGCTCCGACGACCGCCACGGTATCGCCCCGCCGGATCCCGGCGATCGCGGCGCCGTAGTAGCCCGTCGTCAGGATGTCGCCGACGAACAGCGCCCGCTCGTCCTCCATCCCGTCGGGGACCCGGAGGAGGTTCGTGTCGGCGACCGGCACCCTGACGCGCTCGGCGTGCGTGCCGCCGAGGTCACCGCCGACCGTGCCGACGCCGAGGGTCCGGAAGTCGTCGCACAGGGCGGACTGGCCTCGAGTGCAGAACCAGCACCGGCCGCACACGATGTCGAAGGCGATCACGACCCGGTCGCCCGGGACGAATCGGGCCACGTCGGGGGCCACCGCCTCGACCACGCCGACCCCTTCGTGCCCCATCGGATCGCCGGACCGGAGCGGTGCCTTCCCGTGGTAGAAGTGCAGATCGGACCCACAGATCGCGGCCGTCGTCACGCGGACGATCGCGTCCCCCGGCTCCTCGATCCTGGGATCCTCCAGGTCGTCGACCCGCACCCGGCGGACGTCCTCGAAGACGACGCCCCGCACCTTCAGGCCGCCTCGTCCGGGAACTCGGTGGGAACGGTCCCGGCGAGGTTGACGAGCTCGCTGGCGGCCCTCACGTGCCGGACGATCGTCGGCAGGTCGCCCTTCAGGCGGAGCTTCCCCTGCATCATCCCCTTGACCGGGTCGAGCTCCTTGCGGATGACCTCCTTCCACCTCGAGTACGGCGCCCGGACCACGAACCGGGCTCGCTCCCCCTCCTGGGGAGGGACGATCCGGCCCTCGCGGCACTCGCCGTGCCACAGGTCGACCCACGTCCACACGTCCTCGGGCACGCCCTTGTCGGGCTCGGCCTCGATCACCAACGCCACGTCACCCTCCCACGTGGCCGCGGCCTCCCGGTAGGAATCGCTGGAGTTGATCCGCTCCACGTACTCGGCCAGCCACGCCTCGCTGGGGAACTGGGCCATCACATCTCCTCTCCTCGGGCGAAGTAAAGCACCCCGGGATAGGATGCGAGCGTGCGGCGCGTCACGATCGCCACGGCCTGGGTCGGGGTGGTGGCCGGCCACCTGGTGGCGTGCTTCCTGGCCTACCCGAGCGCCGAGGCGCGGCACCTCCACCTCCTGCTGAGCGGTCACAGCTGGATGGGGATCGCCGCGGCGTCGCTCCTGGCCGTGGTCCCGATCATCCTGCTGTCGGTGGGCGCCAGGGCGCTCTCCGATCGGTCCTGGTCGGGGAGCGGCCTGGCCGTCCGGCTGGCGGCGATCCAGGCCTCGGCCTTCCTCGTCCTCGAGGTCGTCGAGCGCGGGGGCTCGGTGCTCGAGGCCCTGACCGACCCGGCCGTGTTCATCGGCCTGGTCGTCCAGCCGTTCCTGGCGGTGCTGGCCGCCTGGCTGCTGGACCTGTTCGGCCGGGCGGTCCGGGCCGTGGCGGCGATGCTGCGTCGGCGC
>JBQGDK010000061.1:0-4274 GCA_052039025.1 Actinomycetota bacterium | reverse complement strand
TCCACGGCCACAGGCTAGGCGAGCGAGGGTAGACTGGCGAGCCCCCGATCACGGAGGTCAGCGTGCCGCGGTTCCGGGTCGCCACCACCTCGCCGGCGGAGCAGCCGGCCGACCTGCTGATGCTCCCCGCGTTCCAGGGCCCCGAGGCGGGGCCGGGGATCCGTGAGCTCGGCCGGGCCCTCGAGGTCGACGTGGTGGGTCTGCTCGAGGAGAACGGCTTCCGCGGCTCCCTGGGCGAGCTGTCGACGCTGCCGACGCTGGGGCGAACGGAGGCCCGCACCGTCGCCGTGGTTGGGCTCGGGCCGAAGGCCGAGGTCACCGCCGACCGGGTCCGCCGCGCGGCCGGCCGCGCGGCGGCGATCGCCGGCCGGTACGAGACCGTGGCCGCCACCATGGCCGCGGCCGGGCGGGGCCCGTGGCAGGAGGCCGTGCAGGCCTTCGTCGAGGGGCTCCTCCTGGGCGGGTACCGTTTCGACCGCTACAAGGTCCATCCCGTCGAGGACGACCGCCGCCCCCTTCGATGGGAGCGCGTGATCGTGCTGGCCCCCCCGCGGTGGGACGCCAGGGCCGCCCGGGAGGCGGTCCGCCGAGGCGAGATCGTGGCCGACGCCGTCTCGTGGGCCCGCGACCTCGTGAACACGCCGGCGCTCGACGCCACCCCGGACTTCCTGGCCAGGGAGGCCCGGAAGATGGCGAGGTCGGTCGGCCTGGAGTGCACCGTGTGGTCGAAGGCCGAGCTCGAGAAGGGCGGGTTCGGGGGGATCCTCGGGGTGGCCCGGGGGAGCGACAACCCGCCGCGCCTGATCGAGCTGCGCTACCGGGGCGGGGGCCGGGGCCGCCCCGTGGCCCTCACCGGGAAGGGCGTCACGTTCGACTCCGGCGGACTGTCGATCAAGGACGCGAAGCAGATGGAGTGGATGAAGTCCGACATGGCCGGGGCGGCCACGATGCTGGCCGCGATGCGGGCCGTCGCCAGGCTGAAGCCGAAGGTGAACGTGGTCGCGGCGATCCCCTCGGCCGAGAACCTCCCCGGCGGCTCGGCGATCCGGCCGGGCGACGTGCTCCACCACCGCGGCGGCACGACCTCGGAGGTGCTGAACACCGACGCCGAGGGCCGGCTGATCCTTGCCGACGCACTGGCGTACCTGGCCGAGGCCGAGCCCCGGGTGATCGTCGACGCCGCCACGCTCACCGGCGCGGCCATGATCGCGCTGGGCCACGAGCTGTGGGCGGTGATGGGCACCGATCGGGGCCTGGTACGGGAGCTCATCGAGTGCGGTCGTGAGGCCGGCGAGCCGGGGTGGGAGCTGCCGCTGTGGGATCCGTACCGGAAGCAGATCAAGTCGAACGTGGCCGACGTCAAGAACATCGGCGATCGGTACGGAGGCGCCATCACCGCCGCCCTGTTCCTGAAGGAGTTCGTCGACGACATCCCCTGGGCTCACCTCGACATCGCCGGGACCGCGTACGCGGAGAAGGGGGGCGACTACTGGCCGGCGGGGGCGACCGGGAACCCGGTCCGCACGGTCATCCGGTTCGTGGAGCGCCAGGCCGGGCGGTCGTAGCCGACCCCGTCAGGCGGGCTTCGTCCCCACGGCCAGGAGAGCGTCGTTCGTGTCCCCGATCGGGTCGGAGAACCGCTCCCGGAACGTGGCCGTGACCCGCTCACGGAACCGGTCCCACAGCGTCTCGCCGAGGATCTCGCGGAGGAACCGACCGAGCGCCGAGATCTCCCGGCCGGCCAGGTAGTCCTCGATCGAGAGCGAAGCCCGGTACTGTTGGCGCTCCACCCGCACGCTCCGGAGGCCGGCCTCTCGGAGGGCTTCCTCGAGCGGGCCGGGACTGGAGAACCGCTCCGCCCAGGGAGCGGCCCGGCGCATGGCGTCGTCGAGCAGCTCCTTCGTCGTGAACGACTCGGCCACCGATCGCCAGGTGTCGCTGAACTCGTCTCGCCGCCAGTCCCAGGTGGCGACCCCGAGGACGCCGCTCGGCCGCAGCACCCGGACCATGTCGAACAGGAAGGTCTCGTACCGCGACGCCACGTGCAGGACGAACGCCGCAGCCACGCCTCCGAACCGTCCGTCCCGGAACGGCAGGTCGACCGCGTCGGCCGCGGCCAGCCGGAGGAGGCCCCGCTCGCGGGCGCGGGCCAGCATCGGGAGCGAGCGGTCGATGCCGACCGTGGGGGTCCACCCCGCTGCCTCCGCCGCCGCTGCCACCACGCCGGTCCCGGTGCCCACGTCGAGGAAGCCTCCCTCGGCCGGCGCGCCGATCGCCTCGACGAGGTCCCGGGCCCCGGGCTCGTGGAGCGGGGCCCTGATCCGGTCGTAGGCCTCGGCCACGGTGTCGAACGACCGCCAGTCGGGTGCGGCCGGCGCCGCGCGGGTGGTTCGGGTCTTGCGGAACATGCTCCTGATGCTACAGGCCGGTCGGCGGAACGAGGGCACGGGGTTCGGTCTGAGGGATTCGAGCGGATTAGCCACCTTCGATCCTGGGTAGGGTCAGGTCGAAGGAAGGAGGCGCGTATGGCGCGGCCAGCAGAAGTGCTCGAACTCGACGAAGACCGGGTGCTCAGGGACTACCTGCATCTCTTGACCCGCGATCACCGTGTCGAGCCGATGCTGCGTTCGCCCGGCCACGACCTTCGCTCCTGCGCCTCGTGTGGCCGGCGGACCGCGTTCACCCTTGACCCCCAGGGCACGTGGTTCCGCTGCACCCGCTGCGGCGAGTACGCCTGAGCCGCCACCGCGGCGTACGATTGCGAGCCGAGCTCGCATGGTGGACACGCCGCGACATGGAGGTCATCTCGCCGCCGCAGTTCTGAAGCGCGAGAGCGTCGAGCATCTGTTCACCCTGTCCGGCGGCCACATCGCCCCGATCTACGACGGCTGCGTGGCCGAGGGGATCCGCATCGTGGACTTCCGGCACGAGCAGGCCGCGGCGCACGCGGCGGACGGGTGGGCCCGGGTCACCGGGCGGCCGGGCGTCGCCGCGGTCACCGCGGGCCCCGGCGTCACCGACGCGGTGACCGGCATAGCCAACGCGATGTACGCGAACTCGCCGGTCGTCGTGCTCGGGGGGAAGTCGCCGCTGGGCGAGCTGGAGCGCGGCTCGCTCCAGGAGATGGACCACGTCACCCTGGTCCGGTCGATCACGAAGTGGGCCCGGACCTGCTGGGAGACGGGCCGGATCGCGGACTACGTCACCGAGGCGTTCCGGCACGCCACGGCGGGCCGCATGGGACCCGTCTTCCTCGACATCCCCCTCGACGTCCAGTTCAACGTGTGGCCGGCCGGCGTGGAGGTGCCGGCCGGCTCACGGACCGAGGCCAGGCCGCTCGGCGATCCCGACCTCATCGGCCGGGCCGCCCGGCTCCTCGGCGACGCGGACCACCCGATCGTGTTCGCCGGCGCCGGCGTGCGGTGGTCCGGCGCCCACGAGGCCCTGGCCGCCCTGGCCGATGCGCTGAAGGTGCCGGTGTTCCTGAACTCGCTCGGCCGGGGATGCCTCCCGCCGGATCACCCCTCGTTCTTCTCCGCCGCGCGGAAGTACGCGCTCGGCAAGGCCGACCTGGTCCTGGCGCTCGGGGTCGACTGGGACTTCAGGCTGGGGTTCGGTCGGAAGGGCCTGCCCGAGAGCGTCCGGGTGATCCAGGTCGACGTCGATGCGGTCCACATCGGCCGGAACCGGCCGGTCGAGGTGGGGATCGTGGGCGACCCCGGCGCCGTGATCGGTCAGCTGCTCGAGGCCGGCGTGGGGAACGCGCGGGAGCCGGCATGGACGGCCGAGGTGCGAGACGAGGAACGCCGGCTCCACGAGGAGGCCCGGGCGGGGATGGCGTCGGACGCGGTCCCGATCCACCCGCAACGGTTCGCCCGGGAGATCCGCGACTTCCTCGACCCCGACGCCGTCGTGGTCGGCGACGGCGGAGACATCGTCGGCCTCAGCGCGTCGATCATCAACGCCCCAGCCCCCGGCCACTGGCTCGACCCGGGCCCGTTCGGATGCCTCGGCGTTGGCCCGTCGTTCGCCATGGCGGCGAAGCTGGCGAAGCCCGACAAGCAGGTACTGATCGTGTACGGCGACGGGTCGTTCGGCCTCAACGCGATGGAGTACGAGAGCGCGATCCGTCAGGGGATCCCGTTCGTCGGCGTGATCGGCAACGACGGCGCGTGGGGGCAGATCCGGGTGGCCCAGGAGGCTCTGTACGGGAGCGCACCCGCGTCGGTGCTGTCCCAGGAAGCCGGCTACCACCGGATGGTGGAGGGCCTGGG
>JBQGDK010000060.1:0-3352 GCA_052039025.1 Actinomycetota bacterium | reverse complement strand
CCCTCTTCGATCCCCTCGGGGTCGCCGAAGAGCACGCATCCGATCTCGTCCTCCTCGAGGTTGAAGGCCACTCCGTAGATCTCGTGCGGGAACTCCAGGAGCTCGTTCGCCATCGTTCCCGGGAGGCCCCGGACCCGGGCGATGCCGTCGCCGGTCTCCGACACCCGGCCGACCTCCTCCCGCTCGGTCTCGGGTCGGAAGGACTCCACATGGCGCTGGAGCGCCCGGGCGATGTCCTCGGAGTCGATGAACTGCTCAGCCGGTTCCGCCACCGCTCACACCTCGCTCAGTCGCTCTCGGGCCAGCTCCAGCCGCCGCCGGACCGACCCATCGATCACCTGGTCCCCCACCCTGGCCACGACGCCGCCGACCACCGACGGGTCCACCACCACCTTCAGCTCGATCTTCTTCCCGGTGGCCCGCTCGAGCGCCCGGGCCAGCCGATCGCGGTGCCCGGCGTCAAGCGGCACCGCCGTGCGGACCTCGGCCACCGCGGCCCGGCGCCGCTCCGCCGCCACCGCCACGAGCTCGTCGACGATGGCCCCGACGTCCCGGGCCCGCCCCTGTTCGATCACGAACCCGAGGAGGTTCACGGTCACCGGGTTGGCCCGCTCCCCGAGCACCTCCGTCAGCACGGCCCGCTTCCGCTCCGGGGGGAGGGCGGGGTCCGCCAGCGCGTCCCGCAGCGCGTGCTCCCGCTCGAGCGCCCGGGCGAACCGGAACAGCTCGTCCTCGACGGCCTCGAGGGCCTCCTCGGCCTCGGCCACCGAGAACATCGCCTCGGCGTAGCCGCGGATCAGCGCCTTGCGGGTCACTCCGCCCTCGGCTCGCTCATCGCTGCCACCTCGTCGATGTACTCCTCGACCAGCCGGAGGTGGCGCTGCCTGTCCAGGCTGGCCCCCACGACCCGCGAGGCCAGCTCCACCGACCACTCCGCGAGCTGACCCCTCAGCTCCTGGATCGCCCGGTCCCGCTCGGCCCGGATCTCCTCCTGGGCCCGGGCCACCACCGCCCGGGACTCGTCCTCGGCCTTCACCAGGAGATCCCGGCGCATCGACTCGGCCGTCTTCCTGGCCTCCTCGATGATCCGTCCGGCCTCGGCCCGAGCCTCCTGGAGCTGCTGCTCGTACCGCTGGAGTGCGCCCTCGGCCTCACGCCGGGCCTCCTCGGCGCCCTCGAGGTCGCCGCGGATCTTCTCCTCGCGCTGCTTCAGCCCCTGGTTCAGACGGGGGAACGCGTAGCGGGCCAGCACCACGAACACGAGCAGGAAGGCCAGCGAGCCGAAGATCAGCTCGTCGGCCTCGGGGAGGATCGGGTTGTGCTCCTCCTCCTCGACCGGCTGCTCCGTCTGGGTCTCCTCCTGCGCCAGCGGCAGGCCCAGCACCTCGAGCTCCATCGCCCCCCTCCCCTCAGATGATGAACGTGAGGACGAAGCCGATCAGGGCCAGGGCCTCGGTGAACGCGATACCCAGGAACATCGTGGTCCGGACCATGCCGGCGGCCTCGGGCTGCCGGGCCATGGCCTCCACGGCCTTCCCCACGAGGTACCCGATGCCGATGCCGGGCCCGATGGCGCCCAGGCCGAACACCAGGCCCCTGCCGATGGCTCCGATGTCGCCCTCGACCTGGGCCACGAAGGCCCCGACCTGCGAGAGCAGCTCTCCCATAGTCATTCCCTCCTAGTGCTCGGGATGGACGGCCCCGGCGACGTACACGGCCGTCAGGATCGTGAAGATGTAGGCCTGGAGCACCGCCACCAGGATCTCGAACCCGGTCAGCGCCACCGAGAGAGCGAACGCCGGCACGGCGAACGGGATCGTCGACGGCTTGGCCAGCAGGTAGGCGGTCCCCAGGAAGAAGATCGAGAGGATCAGATGGCCGGCCATCATGTTCGCCAGGAGTCGGACGGCCAGCGTGAACGGTCGAAGCAGGAACGTCGAGACGAACTCGATCGGCGTCAGCAGGAGATACATGGCCTTGGGAACCCCCGGGGGGAACAGGGCGCTCTTGAAGTAGGCCAGGCCCTGCGCTCGGATCCCCGCCACGTTGAACAGCACCCACACCAGGAGGGCCATGAAGGCGGGGATGGCGATCCTGCCGTTCACCGGGAACTGGATCCCGGGGATGATCCCGAAGATGTTGCCGACCAGGATGAACGTGAACATCGAGGTCAGGAACGGTACCCAGCGGCGGCCGTCCGGCCCGATGACCTGGATGGCGATCTCCTCTCGGATGAATCCGACCACCGACTCGACCAGGTTGCGCACGCCCCGAGGGACCAGCCCGCCGCCACGGGCCGCCAGGACGAACAGCACGATCACGACGGCCGCGGCCAGGAACATGTAGATCACGCCTCGATCGACGCAGAAGTGCACCCCGAACGCGTCCCACTCCACGATGCACGGCGGCCGGAACAGCTCGAGGCCGGGGGCCTCGAACGGCTCCGGCGGGCGCGAGGCGGCCAGCACGCTCACGGGGTTCTCTCCCGCGCCCGGAGCCGCTCCCCGGCGGCGGCGGCGGCCGGCTCGGGGGGGACCTGGAGGGCCGCCCCGACGCCCCGCTGCGCCAGGCGGGCCTCGTACGCGAGCAGGGCCATGGTCCCCGCGACCGCGGTGATCCCGAAGACGGCCGTCGACAGGATGGCGGTGCGGTCGATCAGGAAGAGCACAACCACGATCACCCCCATCCGGAGGGCGAACCCGCCCAGGGCCACCGCCTGGAGCACGGGGATGGAGATCCTGGCCGCCCACGCCAACGAGAGCCCGTGCGCGGCGAAGTTCGCCACGACCACGGCGACGCCGAGGAGGGCCGACCAGGCCCCCGGCCATCCCGCCGCCGCGAACCCCGCGGCCAGCGCGACCGGCGCGGCCAGCCCGCCGGCCGTCACGGCCCGGCGGACCATCACCCGCTCCGGCGGCTCAGTCGTCGGTTCTGCCATATCGCACGTACACGAGATAGATGCCGCCGGCCGCCCCCACCACCAGCCCGATCGCCAGGAACAGGCGCCCGGTGCCGGCCAGGCGGTCGATCAGCCAGCCGATCCCTCCCCAGGTGAGGATCCCCGCCAGGAGCATCCCGGTGGCGGCCCAGCCCGTACCGAACCCGGACCAGTCCGAGCGTCCGGGAGGGCCCATGGGCCGGGCGATTCTAGCGACGGAGGCGACGGGGCGACCACCGGCGGGGTCCGGCGAGCTTGTGAAAGTTTTCACAAGCGCCACTATACAAAGCGGAGCAAAGCGGCCGCAACCTTTGCGCCCCGCCCGCCGTCGCACGATCGGGGGACGCCGGGTACGCTCTTCCCCGTGGGGACGGGTCGGGAGGCGGACGTCCGCCTGGAGGGCGTCACGAAGCG
>JBQGDK010000059.1:0-5840 GCA_052039025.1 Actinomycetota bacterium | reverse complement strand
ACCAGGCGCGGCGAGAGCTCCTCGAATCCCTCCACGCCCTTCGTGTTCTGCACGGTGACCGCGGTGATCGCCGAGGTCCCCCACACGCCGAGGGCCTGGAAGGTCTTCAGGTCGGCCTGGATGCCGGCGCCTCCGCCGGAGTCCGAGCCCGCGATCGTCAGCGCACGAGGGACGCTATCGCCGCGCAAAGTGGTCCCACCCCGCCGCCTCGAGGGGCTCCTCGGCCTCGCCGCGCACGGCCACCAGCCCGGCGCCCTCGACCACCTCGCCGATCTCGGTGAGCCGCGTCCCGAACCGCTCTACCAGGGCCCGCCGGGCCCCGTCGACCGCCTCGGGCGGCAGCGCGGCCAGCAGCTCGTAGTCCTCACCGCCGTGGAGGGCCAGGTCGAGAGGGTCGACCCCGGTGCCGGTCGCCAGGTCCACGAGCCCCGGCGCCAGCGGGACGTCGGGGAGCCGCACCCGGGCCCCGACCCCGCTCTCCTCGCACAGCCGGCCGAGGTCGATGGCCAGGCCGTCCGACACGTCGATCATCGCCCGGGCCCCGGCTGCCGCCAGGGCCTGCCCCTCGCCGACCCGGGCCCGGGGCCGCTCATGGATCGCCAGGAGCGACCGCCCCCACTCCGTGGACAGCGCGTCCGTCCGCCCGGCCGCGGCGTCTCGGGCCACGCGGAGGCCGCCGGCCGAACCCCCCAGCGCGCCCGTGACCGCGAGCGTGTCCCCCGGCCGGGCGCCCGCCCTGGTGACGGCACGGCCCTCGGCCACCTCCCCGTACACGGTCACCGAGATCACCGCGCGGTCGGCCCGGCTCGTGTCGCCCCCCACGATCGCCATGGCGTACTCGTCGGCTGCCGCCCGCATCCCCCCGTAGAGCTCGATCACCCAGGCCGTCTCGATGCTCTCGGACAGGCCCAGGCACACCAGCCCGTAGCGGGGGCTCCCGCCCATGGCCGCCACGTCCGACACGTTCACCGACACCGCCTTGAACCCGAGGTCGTGGGGCGAGGTGGCCCCGAGCTCGAAGTGCACCCCCTCGACGAGCATGTCCGCGGTCAGGACGCCGTGGTGCCGCCCCGGCTCCACCACGGCCGCATCGTCGCCGACCGCGACCACGACCCCCGGCGCGTCCCCGGAAAGCACCCTCCGGATCGCTCGGACCAGCTCTCGTTCGCTCAGCTCCATCGGCGCCCCACTCGCGCTTCCCCTGGACCTTCCACGATAATCCCCCCATCGAAAGGAGGCAGGCGTGTCCACGATCAACACGATGGAGCTCGAGGGGATCTCCGAGAAGTCGTGGGGCGAGGCCGCCCGGGAGGCGCTCCGCGAGGCGGCCAGGACGATCCGCCACATCAACAAGCTTGAGGTCCTGGGAACCTCCACCGAGGTCGAGGACAACCAGATCGTCCGGTACCGGACCCAGGTCCGCCTGTACTTCGAGGTGGAGTCGGACCGCTAGGTCCCCGGCCCCTCACTGGGCCGAGGGGCCCGTGCGGTAGAATCTGGATCCTTCCGACCCGAGAGGAACCGAGGGTGCCGGTGGTCCACGACAACCCGTCCCCCGAGGAGCTGCGGGCGTTCTCCGAGGAGATGCCCCAGAGCCGAACCACTGAGTTCGGCAACGTGAACGTCCAGACACGAGCCACCTCCCGGAGCGCCGGCAGCACCTACATCGTCTCCGACGATCGCGATGTCACCTCGGGCCAGACGATCACTCGCGAGGAGTACGAACGGATCGCCCGGATCCAGGAGGAGCACATCGCGGGCCTGGACATGGTCGTGGTCGACGGATACATCGGCAACGTGGAGGGGTTCCGGACCCGGGCCCGTCTCACGATCGACCGGGCGAACGCGAACATCGCGGGGATGCAGCAGAAGCTGTACTACCCTCGGGACGCCGGCGGGGATTGGGACCCGGAGGTCCACGTGATCTACACGCCAAACCTCCCGGCCCCGGGCTACCCGGACGAGCGGTGCATCGCGGTCGACCTCGAGGCCGGGGTGACCCGGATCCTCAACTCGGACTACTTCGGCGAGTCGAAGAAGGGCGGCCTCCGGATGTGGAACCGCATCGTCTACGACCGGGGCGGCCTGGCGCTCCACGCCGGCTGCAAGGTCGTGCCGGCGAACGGTCGCGACCGGGTGTTCCTGATCATCGGGCTGTCGGGGACCGGCAAGACCACCACGACGTTCACCACCCAGAACGAGTCACTCCCGGTCCAGGACGACTTCGTCGCGCTGATGCCGGGCGGCGAGGTGTACGGGACCGAGAACGGCTGTTTCGCCAAGACGTTTTCCCTCGACCCCAACCTCGAGCCGAACATCTACAACGCCGTGATCCGGCCAGACTCCTACCTGGAGAACGTGTACCAGGACGAGGAGGGGAAGGTGAACTTCTTCGAGACCTCGTACACGAAGAACGGCCGGGCCGTGTTCGGTATGGACTCCCTGGCCCGGTGGAAGGACCCGCGCGAAGTCGGGCGGGTCGACTTCCTCCTGATCCTGAACCGGAACGAGAACATCATCCCGGTCGTCGCGAAGCTGTCCCAGGTCCAGACCGCCGCCTACTTCATGCTCGGGGAGACCACGGGGACCTCGGCGGGCGGGAAGGCCGAGGAGGGAAAGTTCCTCCGGGTACCGGGCACGAACCCGTTCTTCCCTCTCCGCCACGGCCAACAGGGGAACCGGATCCTGGAGCTGCTGGCCTCACATCCCATCGAGGTGTTCCTCCTCAACACGGGGCGGGTCGGCGGGCCCGAGGGCGACGCACGGTCGAAGGACGTCAGGATCCCCCACTCCTCCGCCGTCGTGAAGGCGATCGCCGAGGGCACCATCGCGTGGACCGAGGACGAGGACTTCGGCTACCAGGTGGCGGGGTCGGTGCCCGGGATCGACGACCCCGAGCTGCTCCGTCCCCGGAGCCTGTACGAGCGGCAGGCCCGGACGGAGGAGTACGGCGGCCTGGTCGACCGGTTCCGGTCGGAACGCCTGGAGTTCCTGAAGGGGTTCCCCGAGCTCGACGAGGAGATCATCAAGGCCGTCGGCTGACCCGGGATCAGCGCCGGTTCACGGCCTCCTGGGCCCGCCGCACCTCAGCCGCGGGTGGGCCGCCGGGTCTGCATCTGGCGGACCTTCTTCCTGCGGGAGCGTTCGGTGGGGCGGCCACCGCGTGGGTCGTCGACGGCCGATCGAGGGTCGAGCAGCTCCCTCCAGAACTCCCGGGCCACCCCGTTGGGCTCCATGCGTATGTGTATCGGGTCGCGGCGGCCCCCTCATGAGCTTCGGCCGGGACATCTTCAGGGAGGCGGGCGAGCGCATCAGCGCCGGGCCAGGAGGAGCGCGGAGGCCAGCCGAAGGGCGGCCATCCCCACCGGGACGAGCGCGAACCACCGGAACGATCCCGGCTCCTCGAGCAGACCGAAGGCGAGGAAGAACCCCCCGAAGCTGAGCCAGAACCCGGCCTTGGAGGCCTGGTGGACCGCGACCAGCAGGCGGTCGCGGGACCCCTCGGCCGGCACCGGGTCGGCCAGGGACCGCCACGCGGACACCAGCCCGATCAGCAGGAACGGGATCGCCACGAGGATCTCGAGCATCACCCTCGACCGAGCAGCTCCACGACCTCCTCGTCGCTGGTCTGAGGGAACCGCTCGTACCACTGCCCCACGGCGAAGAACGGCTCGGGCGTGGCCAGCGCCACCACCTCGTCGGCCTCCGCCGACAGGCGACCGACGGCCTCGCGCGGCGCGACCGGGATGGCCAGGATCACTCGGGATGCGCCGGCGGCGCGGGCCCACCGGACCGCCGCCACCGCGGTCCCCCCCGTGGCCACGCCGTCGTCGACGACCACTGCCACCCGGCCGGCGACCTCGACCGGCGGCCGGCCGTCCCGATACAGCTCGGTGCGCCGCCGGATCTCCTCCTCCTGGGCTCCGATCTCCTCCTCGAGGTACCCCTCCGAGACGTTGAGGGTTCGAACCATGCGCTCATCGAGCACGCGGACGCCCGGGGCGATGGCCCCCAGGCCGAGCTCGGGGTTCATCGGCGCCCCGATCTTCCGGGGAACCACGATGTCGAGCGGCCATCCCCGCAACCGGGCCACCTCGGCCGCCACCTCGACCCCCCCCCGCGGCACGCCCAGGATCACCACGTCCTGGCCCTCCAGATCCGCCAGGGCCTCGGCCAGGCGACGACCGGCGTCGACGCGGTCCCGGAACACGATCACCGCCTCAGCGATCCGCGTCCCGATCCCGTCGGTCCAGCTCCTCCTCGATCTCACGGCGGGCCCGCTCCTCCTCCGCCTTCTTCCGGCGATCGGGGATCGGCCGGCCGGGCCGGGGGACGGGCTTGCGGACCCGCCGGTACGCGTCCAGAGGCTCGTCCGGGGTGGGCACGGCATGATTCTCCCTCCCCGGCCGCCGCCACGGCCACCCGGTTGGGGACGGCCTTCGCGCTGGCATAGAATGTGGGCTCGCCGCGTCGGAGGAGGTGAACGTGGTCCAGGCCTACATCCTGATCCAGACCGAGGTCGGCAAGGCCGCGCAGGTTGCCAAGGAGGTCGCCAGCATCCAGGGCGTCACCTCAGCCGAGGACGTGACCGGGCCGTACGACGTGATCGTGCGGGCCGAGGCCAAGAACGTCGACGACCTCGGGAAGCTGGTCGTGGCCAAGATCCAGGCCGTCGAGGGGATCACCCGCACGCTCACCTGCCCGGTCGTCCACCTGTAGCAGCGAGCGAGCGGCCGGCCCGGCACCGGCCATCCTCACCGACCGACGCGGGCCCGTTCTCGTTCGAGCTCGTGCCGTTCCAGGGCCAGGTCGATGAGCCGACCCACCAGCTCGGGGTACGGGACGCCGGACGCTTCCCACAGCTTCGGGTACATCGAGATCGTGGTGAACCCCGGGATCGTGTTGATCTCGTTCACCACGAGCCTCCCGGAGGGGAGGAGGAAGAAGTCGACCCGGGCCATCCCCGCGGCGTCGACCGCCCGGAAGGCCGCCACGGCCATCCGCTGGGCCCCCTCGAGGGTCTCGGCGGGGATGTCGGCGGGGATCAGCAGCTGGGCTCCGTTCTCGTCGAGGTACTTGGCCTCGTAGTCGTAGAACTCGTGGCCCTTGGGGACGATCTCTCCCGCCACCGACGCCACGGGGTCGTCGTTGCCGAGCACGGACACCTCGAGCTCTCGGGCCCCCTCCATCGACCGCTCCACCAGGACCTTCCGCCCGTACCCGAGGGCCGCATCCACGGCCCGAGGGAGGTGCCCGGGCTCGTGCACCTTCGACACGCCCACGGACGACCCGAGCGCGGCCGGCTTGACGAACACCGGATAGCCGAGGTCGGCGGCCGCCGCCTCCACGGCCTCGGGGTCCTCGCGCCATTCCCGCTCCCGCACCACGACGTGGGGCGCCACCTCGAGGCCGGCGGCCCGGAACAGCACCTTCTGCACTGCCTTGTCCATCCCCACGGCCGAGGCCAGGACGCCGGCGCCCACGTACGGGGTCCCGGCCAGGTCCAGGAGACCCTGGATCGTGCCGTCCTCCCCGAACGGGCCGTGCAGGACCGGGAACACCACGTCGAACGGGCGGCGCTCCCCTCCCTCGGTCACGAGCTCGTGGGCCCCGGGCTCTCGGGCCAGGGCGACCTCGGAGCCGGAGCCCGCCGCGACCGCGGATAGCTCGCCACCGGAGCCCTCAGGGAGAGCAGGAGGGCCGGGAAGGAGATGCCACCGCCCCTCCTTGTCGATCCCCACGGCCACGACCTCGTATCGCTTCGGGTCGAGGGCCTCGAGGATCGATCGGGCCGACGCCACCGACACCTCGTGCTCGGCCGAGCGTCCCCCGAACACCAC
>JBQGDK010000058.1:0-1725 GCA_052039025.1 Actinomycetota bacterium | reverse complement strand
GGCGAGGACGCTGTTCAGGGGGCGGGTGGTGAAGGTGCTCCGGGTCACGCCTGGGGCCGGCAGCGGGCCACCGGGATCGATCCTCGAGGCGGACCGGCTCGTGGCGGCGGCGGGTCGGGGATCGGTAGCTCTCGACGTGGTCGTGCCCGAGGGCCGGGGCCCGATGGAGGGCGCGGCCTTCGCCCGTGGCCGCCGGCCGGAGCCCGGTGAGCGACTCGGCTAGGAGCGTCGCCGCCGAGACCGTGCGGCGCGTCGCCGACGGCGATGCCTTCTCCAACCTGCTCCTGCCCTCGCTCCTGGACCGGACGGGCCTGGCGCCCCGCGACCGGGCGCTCGCCACCGAGCTGGCGTACGGCACCCTGCGGCGCCTCGTCCCGATCGACCGGGCCCTGGCCGGCCTGGTGCGCCGTCCGCTGGATCGGGCGTCTCCGGCAGCCCGGGCGGCCCTGCGGCTCGGCGTGTATCAGCTGCTCCACACCCGCATCCCGGCGCACGCCGCGGTGGCCGAGACCGTTTCGTTGGTGCCGCGGAGCCAGCGAGCCTTCGTCAACGCGGTCCTCCGCCGGCTGGCGGCCCAGCCGCCGACCTCGCCGGCCGGGGAGGACGACGAGGCGGTGGCGGCCCGGACCGGGCTGGCCCCGTGGGCGGTCGGCGAGCTCCGACGGCTCCTCGGCGAGGAGGCCGAGACCGCCGCCGCGGCGCTGGCGTCACCGGCGCCGCTCCCGCTCCGGGCCAATCCCTGCCGGTCGGAGCCCGAACGCCTGATCGAGGCGCTCCGCGAGGCCGGGCTCGACCCGCGCCGGGGCGTCCTCCACCCGGACACCCTGTGGCTCGATGGCGGACGCCCCTCGGAGCTGCCGGGGTTCGGCGAGGGGTGGTTCGCGGTCCAGGACGAGGCGTCGGCGTGGGTGGTGGACGTCCTCGGGCCCGAGCCCGGGGAGCGGATCCTGGACGCGTGCGCCGCCCCGGGAGGCAAGGCCGCCGACATCGCGTGCCGCGCCGGGGCGGTGGTCGCGGCGGACATCTCGCCCCGCCGCCTGGGGCTGGTTGGGCGGGCGGCCCGACGGCTCGGGGTCACGGCGCGGCTGGTGGCTCAGGACGGGGCCAGGCCGGCGCTCCGGGAGGGGTTCGACCGGGTGCTCGTCGACGCGCCGTGCACGGGCATCGGGGCCGCGCGGCGCCGTCCGGAGCTCCTGTGGCGGCCCCGGCCAACCGACCTGTCCCGGCTGGCCCGCCTCCAGGTTCGGATCGCGGTCGGGGCGGCCTCCCTGCTGCGCCCGGGCGGGGTGCTGGCCTACTCCGTGTGCACGTTCCCGCGCGCGGAGACCGATGCCGCGTGCGACGCGCTCCTGGCGAAGGCGCCGTTCCTTCGGCCCGATCCATTCCCCGGCCCCGACGGCGAGCCTGCGACCCGCGTCCGGTTGTGGCCGCACCGCCACGGCACCGACGCGATGTTCGTGGCCCGGTTCCGGCGGGTGGCGCGGTGAGCCGTGGCGGAGCCAGAATCCGCCGGATGCGTCCGCGTCGGGTCGCCGCCTCGATCCTCTCGGCCGACTTCGCCCGCCTCGGAGAGGAGGTCAAGGCCGTCGAGCCCCATGCCGACATCATCCACGTGGACGTGATGGACGCCCACTTCGTCCCACCCCTCACGATCGGGCCGGTGGTGATGGCCTCGCTGCGGCCGGTGACGGATCGGACCCTGCACGCCCACCTGATGATCGAGCG
>JBQGDK010000057.1:0-9188 GCA_052039025.1 Actinomycetota bacterium | reverse complement strand
CGCAGGATCAGCTTCCGCAGCGTGTCCGCGCGGATGGCCCGGTAGCCGTTGGACACGTCGGTGATCCGCGTCCCGGTCATCACCGTGGCCAGCCCCGAGAGCACCAGCACGCCGAGGTGCCGGATGCGGCTCTCCTTCTCGAAGGTCCCCAGCACGCGAGACCCCTGCACCATGTCGGCCTCGTCGCGGAGGATCGGCTCGACCAACAGGGGGAGCTCGGCCGGGTCGTGCTGGCCGTCGGCGTCGAGCGAGGCCACCACGGCAGCGTCCAGCCGCAGCCCCAGCTCGTACCCGACCCGGATCGCCTGACCGCCGCCGCGCCGGATCGGGAGCCGGGCCACCAGCGCGCCGGCCTCGCGGGCGGCGGCCTCGGTGCCGTCCTCGCTGGCGTCGTCGACGACCAGCGGCACCACCGGATGGCCGTCGACCTTCTCCGGCATCGCCGCGAGCACCGTGCCCACGTTGGTCGCCTCGTTGTGCGCGGGCAGCACGACCACGACCCGCTCGCCGGCCGGGAGGGCCTCGATCTGCTCCTCGGGGAGCGAACGCGTGCCCATCCACTCCATCAGGAGCTGGAAGTCGCGGCGCACCACGTCGGTCTCGGTGGTGTTGCGGAGGATCAGGAGCAGCAACACGACGTTGCCGAACAGCAGCACGGCCAGCAGCCGGCGGCCTCCGCCCTCGCGGAAGTTGAACACGTTGAACAGGGGGTCGAAGAGGCCCGGGGCGACCGCCAGCAACCCCAACCCGATCGCCAGGACGCTGGAGATGATCAGGTTCAGCCGGGTGATCCGCCGGCGGCGGAACCGGGCGACCGCCGAGACCAGCAGCAGGGCCGCGAGGATCCCGCCGAGGATCCGGAGGGCGATCACGCTACGGCGAGGCGGGCAGCGGCTCCCGGGGCCGCCACCGGATCCGCGGCAGGATCCGGTCGAGGATGACCCGGTCCCGGTACCGCCCGATCGCCTCGAACATCGACTCGATCAGCGTCTCGGACAGGAAGTGCGGTTGGAGCCCGAGGTCGAGCAGCTTCGTGTGCGCGGCGTTGTAATAGTGCTCCTGGGCCTCGACGCGAGGGTCGTCGATCGCCTTCACCACGACCTCGAGGCCGTACTCCCGGCCGGCCCGGGCGACCAGGTCGGCGAGCTCGGTGATCGAGAACTGCTCGGTGAACTGGTTGAACACCCGGTACTCGCCGGCGGCCGGCGGGTTCGTCGCGGCGAGCTCCACGCACCGGATCGTGTCGACGACGTTCAGGTACCCGCGGGTCTGGCCGCCCTTCCCGTACACCGTCAGCGGGTGCCCGATCACCGCCTGCAGGCAGAACCGGTTCAGCGCCGTGCCGAACACCTCGTCGTAGTCGAACCTGGTGAGCAGGCGCTCGTCTGCCGACGTGTCCTCGGTGTGGATCCCGTACACGACGCCCTGGTTCAGGTCGGTGGCCCGGAGGTCCCAGATCTTGCAGGCCAGCTGGATGTTCACCGAATCGTGCACCTTCGACGCGTGATAGAAGGAGCCGGGCTGCTTCGGGTACGGGAGGACGTCGGAGCGGCCCCTGTGGTGAACCTCGACGAACCCCTCCTCGATGTCGATGTTCGGCGTCCCGTACTCGCCCATCGTGCCGAGCTTCACGATGTGGGCGTCGGGCACGAGGTCGCGCATCGCGAACAGCACGTTGAGGGTCCCCACGACGTTGTTGTACTGGGTGAAGACCGCGTGCGCGCGCGAGGCCATCGAGTAGGGGGCCGACGGCATCTCGCCGTAGTGGACGATCACCTCGGGCTCGAAGTCGCGGAACACCTGCTCGACGATGGCGTGATTGCACAGGTCGCCCATGGTCACGCCGAGGCGGCGGCCGGCGACGTCCTCCCACGCCCGGGCACGGGCCCCCAGGCTGTCCGCGATCGGCGTCAGCGAGTCCGTGCCGTTCTCGCGATGGGCCCGGCGGCGCAGCTCGTTGTCGACGAGGTGCACGTCGTGGCCGAGCCGGGAGAAGTGCATCGCGGTCGGCCAGCCCAGGTACCCATCAGCACCGAGGATCAGGACGCGCATGGAGCTTCCTCCGGTCGTCGGAGGCCATATTCTAGGGCACCCGTGACCCCCCCTCGCCGCCGCGTCGTCGCCGCGCTGGCGCTGTTCGCCGCGCTCGCAGGCGCCTGCACCGAGCCGGCCCCCGCGCCGGGCCCGCCGCCGCGGGCGCCGGCGGTGATCGACATGGCCCGGACCCTGGGCCGGGATGTCGTGGGGAGCCTTCACCGCGGTTACGCCCCCGGGCGCTCGGGGGAGATCCTCCTCGTGCCCGAGCCCTGGACCGTGGTGGGCCGGTGGGGTCGGGAGATCCGCGGACCCGACGACCCTCGCACCAGCCACGCCACGCCGTGGGCGTACCACCAGCGGGTCCCGATCGTCCTGTACGGGCCCGGCTACGTGCGGGGCAACGTCATGCCCGACCGCCCGGTCGACGTCACCGATATCGCACCGACCCTGGCGTCGCTGATCGGCTCGAGCTTCGTGGCGCCCGACGGCGAGGTCCTCGGCGAGGCCCACCGCCCGGACCGCGTCGCCGCGCCGCCCAAGGTCGTGGTCGTGATCGCCCTCGACGGAGGCGGATGGAACGTGCTCGAGCGGTGGCCGGAGGCGTGGCCGGTGATCCGTGGGCTCGCCCGCGAGGGCACGACGTACACGAACGCCACCATCGGCTCGGCTCCGCCGCTCACCGCGCCCATCCACGCGAACATGGGGACCGGGACGTATCCACGGACCCACGGCATGCCCGAGATCGTGGGCCGGCTCCCCGACGGCTCCATCGATGAGGTCTACCTGTCCGACGGCGATCCCAGCCTCCTCGAAGCCGAGACGCTGGCGGACCACTGGGATCGACAGACCGGTGACCGCGCCTGGGCCGGCCTCCTCGGGTTCGAGACGTGGCACCTGGGGATGCTCGGCCACGGCGCCCAGATCGACGGCGCCGACCGGGACGTGGCCGTCCTGTGGGACCGCGACGACCTCGAGTTCTGGGTCAACGAGGACTTCTACGGGCTGCCGGAGTACCTCCCCGCCGGCGAGGTGCTGGCCGAGCGGCTCCGCGAGCTCGACCGTGACGACGGCGCGCTCGACGGCCGGTGGCGCGGCCACGATCTCGCCGACCCGGCGATCATCCCCGGCACGCCGGCGTTCGTCGAGTACATGGGCGCGGCGCTCCGGGAGATCGTGGCCCGCGAGCCGATCGGCACCGACGACACCACCGACCTGCTGTTCGTCGAGCTGAAGGCGGCCGACTTCGGCGGGCACGTGTGGAACATGGAGGGGGAGGAGACCGAGGCGGTCCTCCGGGCCGAGGACGCCGTGGTGGGGGAGCTCCTCGCCGCGATCGAGAAGCGGGTCGGCTCCGACGGGTACGTGGCGGTGGTCACCGCCGACCACGGCCAGACGCCGAACCCGGTGACGACCGGCGGGTTGCGGGTCGACCGCGACGAGGTCGGCGGGGACGTCGACCGGTACTTCGGCCGGCCGATCGTCCAGGAGGACTCGCCCGACGACCTGTACCTCGACCTGGAGGCGATGCGCGAGGCCGGGATCACGCTCGAGGACGTGGCCCGGTTCCTGGGCGACTACAGGTACCGGGACGGGGCTGCCCCGGGAACGGACCTGTCCGCGGTGCCGGACGAGGTGCTCGACCGGCGGGTGTTCGCCGGTGCCCTGCCGGGCCCGTTCGTGGGGCGGCTCACCGCCGCGGAGATCGAGGCGCTCGGCCCCGGCGTGCACCCGGAGGGCGACCTGACCTCGCCGCCCCGGCTGGGCTCGCTTCACACGTTGAGGTAGGGATCCTCGGGCTGAGGGATGGCCCGGATCGAGGCCGCGTCGACCACGACCTCGCGTCCGATCGGGTAGAAGGTCCCCGAGACCCGGACCCACTGGTCCTCCTCGAACCGACCCGGCGGCGCGCCCACCACCCGGACCTGGACGCTGAGCGCGTCGGCCACGCAGCACGACACGATGAACCGGGTCAGCACGAACTCGTCGGCCGGCGAGCCCTCTCGGCGGGTCACGATGCCCTCGAACGTCACGGCGGACCCGGCCCGGTCGATCAGCGCCCTGCGGGCGTCGTCCGACCACGTCCCGGCGGCCACCGCGGCCAGCGTGACCCGGTCCCCCGCCTGGAGCGTTGGCCCCGTGGCCACGCCGGCGCTGAGCGAGCGACGGGACGCGGCGTAGGAGCCGAGCGCGGTCGGCGGCAGCGTCAGGACGACCACCGCCGGGAACATCACGAAGCCGAGCGCCCACGAGGCCCGCCCCGACAGGCGCTCCGGGCGCGGCGTCCGGGCGGTCACGAGGCGCCCCACCGCGGCGAAGGTCAGCACGATCGCCCCGGTCGGCACGACCCACGCCGTTCGCGACGACAGGTACAGGGAGGTTCGCCCGGTCACGAGGAGGAACCAGAACACCGTGGCCCACGCGGCGAGGGCCAGGCCGGTGGCCATCCGAACCGGGCTCAGCCGGGTCATCCGAACGCCACCTGGATCCACAGCGAGCCGGCCAGCGTCACCGGGAACACCACGAGCACGACGGTCCGGACGAACCCCCGGCCGAACGTCCCCCCGTACAGCGCCGCCAGCTTCGCGTCGAACATCGGGCCGGCCACGAGGAAGGCCAGCTGGGAGGCCATCCCGAACTGCACGAACGAGGCCGCCACGAACGCGTCGGACTCGGAGCACAGCGACAATGCCGCGGCCAGGACCATCAGCGCCACCACGTCGAGGACCGGCGTCGTGGCCACCCGGCCGATCACGTCCTGGGGGAGGAACGTCTGGAGGGCCGCGGCCACGCCGGCCCCGATCACGAGGTACCGGGCCAGCATGGCGAAGTCGTCGGCGAGGTGGCCGAAGAACCGGGGCCACCGACCCTCGGCTCCGGCGTCCCCGGCCGCGTGCCGATGGTCGTGCTCCTCGGCCGGGCGGCCCGGCCGGAGCAGGTCGGACGCGCGAGCCCGGGCCCCCACGGCCCACCCCACCGCCATGGCCACCACCAGGCCCAGGCCGGCCCGTCCCAGCACCATCGGCCACATCACATCCCGGCCCCGATAGGCGACGGCCGTGGCCAGCAGGACCACGGGGTTCAGGATGGGGGCCGCCAGCATGAACGTC
The DNA here is from genome assembly GCA_052039025.1 of Actinomycetota bacterium. Lineage (GTDB taxonomy): Bacteria > Actinomycetota > UBA4738 > UBA4738 > CALAEC01 > CALAEC01. The sequence continues at coordinate 4,044 of JBQGDK010000057.1, read as the reverse complement.
ACGGCAGCGGCGGGGTGAATCCCCTTCAGCAGGAGCCGCCGGGCCACCGGGACCGACCCGCACTCGCAGACGGGGAAGGCGAACCCGCCCAGCCCGGCCACCGGCATCTGGACCCCGCGGGGGAGCCGGGCCAGCCTGGCGAAGAAGGAGGCCGGCACGAACACCTCGATGAGCGCGGACACGGCCGCCCCGAGCAGGATGAACGGCAGGGCCTCGACCAGGAGGGAGCCGAACACCAGGAGGAACGTCCGGGCCGCCCCGATCCCCGAGCCGCTGAGGAACCGGGCCAGGAGGGCCGCGCCGGCCAGCGCCCCCAGCACCAGCAGGGGCGTGCGCCACGCCGTTCTGGCTCGGACCTCGAGCCTCTCGGCGACGGCCATCAGCAGTACCGGGCGAACGTCACGGCGATCTGTGGGAACACGTCGTGGAACAGGCTACCGCCACCCGGCCCTCCCAGCCGCCGGATGGTCCGCACGACCCGGTCGCCCGACAGCCCCGCGGCCGCCATCGCCTCGGTGTCCAGGAAGATCCCCCCCACGGCCGCGGCCTCGACCACCGGGCCGAGCTCGGCGCGCAGGTCGGCCAGGGCGTCCTCCGACTCGATGGCTCCGGGCGGGCCGGCCGACCCGGTCGCGGTGACCACGACCGCGGCGCGGCCGCCCGCGGCGGCGTCGGCCAGCCCGACCAGCCGGCCGAGGGCCTCGTCGAGGGCGCCGGTCGGGCCCTCCATGGCCACGGCCATGAGGTCCGGGATCTCGTCGGCGCCGTACCCCGCGGCCAGCAGATCGGTGGCCGCGTCGACCTGGCGGCGGGGCCGCCGCTCCAGGACGACGTCGTCCCGGTCGTTCTCGAGGTACCAGGTCCCGCCGATCAGCCCGCGGTCCCAGGCCTCGGTCCCGACGAGGCCGATGCGGGGAGCCTGGCCGTTCAGCTCGTCGAGGTCGTCGCCGAGCGCGGCGATGACCGAGTAGGGCGTCCCGGGGCCCCACGCGGTGACGACCTCGCCGGCGTCGTTCCGGAGGAGCGCCCCGGTGATCCCGTGGTCGGACGGGAGCCCCCCCGTGCCGATCGTGGCCGCCACCGCCGCGGGGTCGAGGGGGAGGGAGCCCGCCTGGGCCTCCAGCGTGCCGGCCCCGTCACGGAGGAGCGCGCGAAGGTTCGGCCACGCGCCGGGCCGAAGCTCCAGGTCGCGGCTCCCGACGCCCTTCCACACGACCAGGAGCACCAGCCGGGCCGGCGGCCCCACGGCCACCCCGGCGAGCGGCTGGCCCGACCTGACCCCGGGATGCGGGCGGTCCAGCCCGATCAGCTCGGCCACGGTCGGGGCGACCCCGTCGAGCGTGACCCCGTCGGGCACCTCCGCCCGGGGGGCCACCCCGGCCCCGGCGAACGCCAGCGGCACCCGGGCGGCGTCGTCCGGCTCGGCGGCCGGCCAGGCGACCGGCGGGAGCCCCGGCCCGTCGCTCCCGACGATGGCGGTGTCCCCGGTCACGGCCAGCACATGGGGGCCTCGCCCGTCCCGGAACCCGCGGGCGAGGAGGTCTCGGGTCTCGGCCGGGAGCGAGCAGAACGGCACCGGTCCGGCCGCCGGGGCGGGCTCGGGACAGGCCCTGCCCACGCACAGGAGCCGGAGGACCGCGGCCGGTACCGCCACGGCCAGCGCCACGAGGGCGAGCACGACCGCCCGGCGGGTCGAGGACACGGCGGCATCCTCCCATGAGGGGGCGCGGTGGTCGTGTACCATCCGGCCCCGAGTTGCGAACCCCCCCCGTCCTGGCCGTCCTGCTTGGCGCCGTCATCGTGGCCTCGGCGTGCACGGCTGAGCCCGAGGTCCGGACCGCGCCGCCTGCCGGCGCGCCCACGGTCGAGGAGATGGCCGCGGCGCTGGGGACCGACGTCGTGGGAGCCCTGGCCCGCGGCTATCACCCGGACACCTCGACCGACATCGCCTTCGTGCCGATGCCGGGGAGCACCGTGGTTCGGTGGAGCGGCCAGGGGCTGGGGACCGACGCGGCCGATCCCCGGACCACCCACCCGACGCCCTGGGACTACCACCAGCGGGTCCCGATCGTCCTGTACGCTCCCGGCCGCATCGCGCCAGGGACCTCGGACGCGCCCGTCGACATCACCGCGATCCCCCGAACGCTCGGGGCGCTCGCCGGCACGGACTTCGGGAGTGGAGAGCCGCTGCTTGACGGCGAGGCCCCGGGCCGCCCGCCGAGGGTCATCGTCACCGTGGCGTACGACGGCGGCGGGTGGAACCTGCTCGAGGAGTGGCCGGACGCCTGGCCGTTCCTCCGCCGGGTCATGGACGAGGGCCTCCTGTACCGGAACGCCACGATCGGCTCGGCGCCCGCGGTCACCTCGGCGATCCACGCGAACATCGGCACGGGCGTGTACCCGAGGATCCACGGCATGGCCGAGATCACCGGCCGCCTACCCGACGGCTCGGTCGGCGACCTGTACTTCGAGGAGGAGACCGACCCGCGCCTGCTCCTGGTCGACACGCTCGGCGACGCCTGGGACCGGGAGAACGGCAACCGGGCCTGGGTGGGGATGATCGGCTACGAGTCCTGGCACCTCGGGATGATGAGCCGGGGGGTCAGGGCCCCCGGCGGCGACCGCGACGTGGCCGTGCTGTGGCGAGACGAGCCCGGCCTGGGCGAGTTCTTCGTCAACGAGGAGCTGTACGAGCAGCCGGACTACCTCCCCGGCGAGGAGGACCTCCGGGACCGGCTGCGCGCCCTCGACGCCGAGGACGGCGCGGTCGACGGCTCGTGGCGAGGGTGGGACCTCGAGGACCCGAAGGTCGTGCCGGCCACGCCGGCGTTCGTCGACCACCAGGGCGAGGCGCTCCTGGAGATGGTCCGCCGGGAGCCGATCGGGCGGGACGACATCACGGACTTCCTCCACGTCGAGCTGAAGCCGACCGACTTCGGCGGCCACCTGTGGAACATGGTGGCCCCGGAGGAGGAGGCGGTGCTCCGGGCCCAGGACGACCTCCTCCGGCAGCTGGCGACGGCCCTCGACGAAAAGGTCGGGCGGGGGGAGTGGGTGCTCGTGTACACGGCCGACCACGGCCAGACCCCCAAGCCCGAGACCACCGGGGGGGTGCGGATCCACCCCGACATCCTGGGGCGGCGGATCGACGAGTACTTCGGTCGGGACATCGTGCAGAAGGTCACCCCGTCCGGGCTGTTCATGCGCCGGGAGGCGATGGAGGCGGCGAGGATCACGCTCGAGGCCGTGGCCCGTTTCGTCGCCACCCATCGGTACGGGGACGGTCTCCCCCAGGACGTCGACCGGTCGGCGATCCCCGGGTCCGAGCTGAACCGCCGGGTGTTCGCCGGGGCGCTTCCCTCGACGTTCCTCGCCGACCTGGACGAGGCCGCGATCGCGGCCCTGGGGGAGGGCGACTATCCCGAGGGCGACCTCACGTCGCCCGTGCCGGTTCCGGCGTAGGCGCCGTCGACACGCGCCGGGCCCACAGCGTGATCAGCACGGCCAGCGCCAGGAAGACCACGCCGGCGACGATCATCAGCGTGCGGGCCACGGCCGGCGTCAGGAACAGGAACAGGACGAGGGCCGGGATGATCCACGAGAAGTTGTAGGCCACGTCCTGGAGGCTGAACCCTCGGCCCCGGAACGAGTCGGTCAGCGCCTCCTGCATCATCGTGTCGACGCCGACCTTGCCGAGGAAGAAGCTGAGCCCGACCGTGAACGCCATCAGCGAGATCCCGAACAGGTTGATGATGCCGCCGAACGCGAGCATGCCGGTGCCGCCGAGCACGAGTGCCCCGGTGACAATGCGGATCGGGCGGACCCGCCGTCGGACCATGGCGGCCGTGACGAACCCCGCCACGGCACCGAGGGCCCCGATGGCGCCGACGATCGCGGTCGCCGTGCCCTCCTCGACGATGAACTCCCGCGAGATGAACGCCGTGGCCAGCACGGTGAACGTGAGCAGGGTCCGGATCACCAGGAACGAGGTCAGCGCCAGGCCGGCCGCGGCCCGTCGGGCCACCTCGCGGAACCCCTCGAGCA
>JBQGDK010000056.1:0-12971 GCA_052039025.1 Actinomycetota bacterium | reverse complement strand
GCCTGGGCTTCTTCGTTGCGCGGGCTGGATTTGAACCAGCGACCTCTGGGTTATGAGCCCAGCGAGCTACCAGACTGCTCCACCGCGCCCAACCATGGTAGCAACGCCCGCCACGCCCGACAACCGGTCAGGGCGACGGCTCGGGCGAGGGAGGCGCCACCGCGCCGGCCAGCTCGGCGGCTTGCTGGACGAGGGTCTGGGCCGCCTCGACCTCCTGCTGATACGTGCCGAGGTCGCCCGCCTCGAGGGCCACCTGGGCGGCCTCGAAGTGCTGCTCCGCCTCCGCCAGCAGCTGGGCAACGTCCGCGGGGGGCCCCGGCTCGGTCGGTTCGGTGGGCTCGGTCGGCTCCTCGCCGGGGGCGGCCTCGCCGAACGCCTCCTCCAGCGCCGCGGCCAGGGACGACAGCATCGTCACCTCGCCGCCGTTCACCAAGATCACCCGTTTCAGCTCAGGGATGGCCGAGGCCTCCTGGGCCGCCCGCGTGTACAGGGGCTGGACGTACAGGAACGACTGCCCGATAGGGATCGCCAGGAGATCCCCGTAGATCACGCGGGAGCCCAGCTGACCGAGCAGGGTCACCTGTTGAGCCACCTCCGTGTCCTGCGAGATCAGGGCAGCCGCGTTCGCCGGGCCCGGGACGTTCTGCGCCTGGAACTCCAGCCCCACGAGCTGCCCGTAGTGTTCCGGATCGGAGTCCGCGGCCAACCAGGCCACCATGTTGGGCCGCTCGGCCGGCGTGAACGGCGTGAACAGTACGAACCGCTCTCCCTCCTCCTCTTGCCCCGGGAGCGGAAGCAGCACGTAGTAGGGCTCCTGCGATACGGTGCCAGCGTCGGGGTTCCCCGGGTCGGTGGGCACTCGCGGGATCGCCCAGAAGTCCTCCTTCGCGTAGAACTGCGCCGGATCCGTCACGTGGTAGTTCGCGAACTGGTTCGACTGCACACGGAACAGGTCCTCCGGGTACCGGAAGTGCTCCCGGAGCTCGGGGGAGGCTTCGGACAGGGGCGTGAACAGGTCGGGGAAGACCCGGCTCCACGCCTGGGCGACGGGGTCCTCATCGTCGACCAGGTAGAACGTGGTGTTGCCGTCGTACGCGTCCACCACGACCTTGACCGAGTTGCGCATGTAGTTGGCGATCCCGGAGAGATGGCCTTCCCCGGTCGTGGCGGCGAGATCCACCCGCTGGGAGTAGGGGTAGTTGGCGCTCATCGTGTATGCGTCCCACACCCACACCAGCCGCCCGTCCACGATGACGTTGTAGGGGTCGTAGTCGTACTGGAGGAACGGCGCGATCTTCTGCACGCGGGTATCGAGCTGCGTGTTGACGAGGATCCTGCTCTCCGAGTCGATGAGCCCGGAGATCAGAAGGTTCACGTCCCGGTAGCGCCACGCGAAGGCGAGGCGCTGCAGGAACCCACCGACCTCGATACCTCCCTGGCCCTCGTACCGGTGCCGGGTGAACTGCTCATCGCCCTGCGCGGTCTGGGGGAAGTCGAACTCGTCGATGCCGGTCCCAACGATCACGTACGGGACCATGGCCCGCTCCTGGAAGTAGATCCGGGGCTGCTCGAGCGCCGGTGCCAGCGGGCCCGTCATGGGGATGTCCCGGGCGATGTACTCGGGCGCCCCCTCGACCGTGACCTGGTCGACCCGGCTTGCGGCCGCGCCGAACCCGTGCGTGTAGAAGAGGTGCTCGTTCTGCCACGTGCGGCCGCCACCCTGGATCCCCGACTGGTCGATCTCTCTGGCGGTGATCATCGTCAGGGCCCGGCGGCCATCGACGACGTACCGGTCGACGTCGACGTCGGTGAACTCATAGTACGGCCGGATCCGCTGGAGCTGCTGGTACGACTGCTTCAGAACCTCGGGGTTCCACAGCCGGATGTTGTCGACGGTCGTGCTGGCCTGCTCGATCTCCTCGCCCGTCACCTCCGGGGCAGCCGGGAAGTCTCGCACCTCCACGACGTCGAGCCCGTAGGCCCTGCGGGTGAACTCGATGTTCCGCTCGATGTATGGCTGCTCCCGCTGGAGCTCCTGCGGAGCCACGCTGAACCGCTGGACGAACGCCGGCCACAGCGCGCCGGCCGCGATGGACGTCAGCGCCAGCAAGCCGATGCCGACGATCGGGAGCGCCCAGCCGCGGAACCTGATATTGACCAGGAACAGCCCGGCGCAGACGATCGCGATGACGACCAGGAGGCGGAGCGCCGGCAGGTGGGCGTTCAGGTCTGTGTACGAGGCCCCGGTGACGGTCCCGCGGGGGGAGAACAGCAACTCGAACTGCCCGAGGCGGTAGCCCCACGCCTTCACCAGCACGATCAGCCCGAGGAGAACCGAGAGGTGGGCCTTCACCTGGGGGGTGACCCGATCCCCCACGGACCGCACCCGGATCCCTCCCCAGAGATAGTGGGCGGCGGCCACCAGGACCGTGATGACCACCAGGGACGTGAACAGCCAGCTCTGGACGAACTGGAGGAACGGCAGCGACAGGACGTAGAACGACACGTCGCGGAGGAAGACGGGGTCCTCGGTCCCGAACGAGACCGAGCCGTCCGCTCGCCACAGCTGGAACGCCTCCCACTGGCCGGCCACCCCGGCGGCCGCGAACGCGGCGAACAGGAGCGAGAGACCCGGCAGGATCCACCGAGCGTACGGCTCGAACGCCGCCCGGTATCGCTCGACCGCCTCCTCCTCCGGCGAGTACACCCGGTACCGGGGACGGAGCCGTCTCACGATCAGCAGGTTCACGTACATCAGCACGAAGAAGGCCAGCCCGAACATGGCCGCCAGGAGCACCCGGGACCAGAACCGGGTCCAGAAGACGCTCGAGAACCCAACCTCCCGGAACCACAGGATGTCGATGTAGAAGCCGGAGACGGCTCCGAGGAGGATGGCCACCGCCACGACCCCCAGACCGAGCCACAGGAGCAGTCGACGGCGTCCCCGTCCGAACGAGGCGGCGGCACGAGCCAAAGTGGGGCTCAGCCTACCATCGGGCCGTCCGAAGGCACGGAGGCATCCAGGACGCGCAGGGCCTCCTCCACGGAGCTGACCGGCACGACCTCGATGGCCTCCCCGGCACCGCGAGCCGCGGCGAAGTCCTCCCGGGGCACCAGGAACATCTCCGCGCCTGCCTCCTCGGCGCCGATCACCTTCATCCGCACGCCGCCGATCCGTCCCACCCGGCCCTCGAGGTCGACCGTCCCGGTTCCGGCGATGGCGCGGCCGGTCGTGAGGTCCTCGGGAGTCAGGGTGTCGAAGACTCCGAGAGCCCACATCAGGCCGGCCGATGGTCCACCGATCGCCCCGCTCTGGATGTCGATCTCGAAGGGGAAGTTCTCCACGATGGCGACCCCGATCGCCGGACGGTCGACGCCCTCGAGCCGGGCCGGGCGCACCTCGACCGAGGCGGCGTCGCCGCCCTCCAGCGGCCGGACCGTGAGCGTGATGAGGCCGCCCTCGGCCGACGACTCCACGGCCTCGCGGAGCTGGGCCAGATCCGCCAGGGGCGACCCGTTCACGTGCGTGATGAGATCCCCGGGGAAGAGCCGACCGTCCGCGGGCGCCCCGCCGAGGACGGCCTGGACGATCACCCCCGGCCCGTGCTCGTCCGGGTAATCGGTCAGGAGCTCGAGGGCCACTGCCACCGCCGCGACCTTGCTCCCATCCATCTGGGAACGGGCAGCACGCTCGTACTCCTCGTCGCTCTGCCCGGGGGGGATGATGTCGTGCTCAGGGATCACGTCCGTCTGCGGGTCGAGCCACGCGGTCAGCGCCTCGAAGGCGTTGAGGCGCCCCACGTTCACGGTCGTCAGGAGCAGCCGGCCGTCCGACTCGTACGTCGCGGTGCCGTCGACGTCGATGAGGGGGAGGACCGAACGCACCCGTCCCGGTGCCTCGGCGAACAACGGCAGTTGGACCAGCCCCAGGGAGATCACGAGCGCCACGGCCGGCGCCACGATCTGGAACGCTCTTCGCACGGAACCAGGCTACCGTGGCCCCGACGCCGAGTTCGCCGGCCCGGCTTAGACTGGGGTCGAGCCGAACCAGGAGGCGAGCGTGGAATCCCTGGTCATCCTGGTGGTGGCCGCGGGCGTCGCAGCCGCCGTGGTCTGGTGGGCGATGAGCTCGTCCGACCGGGGCGGTGGCGAGAAGATGCCTCGGAAGGTCTCCGTGCCGGAGCCCTCGTGGGTCCTCGCGGAGGACCCCGCGGACGACGGCTTCGTGCTGCTCCCGACCTCCGAGCGGGTCGAGGATCGGCCCTCGCGGGCCGTCTCGCTGATCCGCCTGATCGTCACGATCGCGTTCGTGGCCGGGGCGGCGGTCGCCCTGCTGACCGCCATCGGCATGCTGATCAAGCTGCAGCTCGACCAGTACTTCAACCGGCTGGGGGGTTAGCTCACCGCAGCCAGGGGCTGCCCCCGAACAGCCCGGCCTCCTGCGTCATCAGCTCGAGGCACTTGCCCGCCCCGAGGACCACCGTTTGGAGCGGCGAGTCCGTGAGGTGCACGGGGACCTCGCATTCGTGGGCGAGGAGGGTATCGAGCCCTCGCAGGAGCGAGCCGCCGCCGGTCAGGAACATCCCCCGTTCCAGGACGTCCTGGCCGAGCTCCGGATCGCTCTCCGCCAGGCACGCCTTCGTGGCGTTCACGATCGCCACCACCGGCTCGGTGAGCACCTCCCGGATCTCCTCGGGGCTGATCTCGATCTCGCGCGGCATCCCGGTGGAGATCTCTCGGCCCTTGATCCGGGCGGGTGCCACCCCGGTGACCGGATAGGCGCTCCCCGTGGCGATCTTGAGCCGCTCCGCGGCCCGCTCCCCGATGGCCACGCCGTAGCTCCGCCGGAGGTGACGCTGGATCACCTCGTCCATGTCGAAGCCGCCGATGCGCAGGGACCGCATCGCGATGATCCCGCCCATCGACACCATGGCCACCTCGGACGTCCCGCCGCCGACGTCCACGATCAGGTTGCCGAGTGGCTCGTGGACCGGCAGACCGGCGCCGATCGCCGCGGCCATGGGCTCCTCGATCAGCGAGACGGCTCGGGCTCCGGCCGAGACAGCCGCGTCGCGGACGGCCCGCCGCTCGACCTCGGTGATCGCCGAGGGAACACAGATCAGCGCCTTGGGACGGGCCAGCCGAGTCACGCCGACACGGCGAAGGATGAGCCGGATCATCTGGCTGGTGACGTCGTAGTCGGTGATGGCCCCTCGCCGGAGCGGCCGGACGGCCACGATCCTCGAGGGCGTCCGCCCGATCATCTCCCAGGCCTCCTCGCCGATCGCCAAGACGTCGCCCTCCCGAGCGTCCATCGCGATCACGGAGGGCTCGTCGTAGGTGATCCCCTTGCCCTCCTGCCAGACGAGGGTGTTCGCCGTTCCCAGGTCGATGGCGAGGTCGCCGACGCGCTTCACGCCGGCGTGCGAGGGGAACGGGGAAGTCGCACGAGCGGCATCCTAACAGGAGCAGGCAGACGGATCGGTGGGGGCGAGACACGGATCTCCGAGGCGGTGGGATGATGGAGGGGTGAGCGATCTGCCCGATGACGCCTTCGCCGACGTTCCGCTGCTGCGGGAGATCCAGCGGGTCCTGCTGGCCGGGTCCGGCCCGGCGAACTGGGAGCTGGCCCGCCAGGTGGGGATCGCCTCGGCCACCTGGGGTCGTGACGACCCCTCGCCCTCGGAGGAGGACCACCGAGGGTTCGAGGGCGCGGTCCGCATGGCCGAGCTCACGGTGGCCCAGCTCACCGGGATGGCGCCGCCCCCCGAGGTCACCAGGGTCCGGGCCGTGCGCCGGGCCGAGTGGGTCGAGGCGAACGTCGGCGGCCTCCGGGGGATGTTCGAGCCGACCGCCGAGCGGATGGCCGCCGCGCTGCGGATGGCCCGGGGCGAGGAACCCGTCGACGCCCCCGACGGGGCTCAGATGCTCGAGCAGGTGCTCGAGCGGATGACGCCGCTCCTCATGGGAGCCCAGGTGGGGGCGGTCCTCGGCGCGCTCGGTCAGCGGGTGCTCGGCCAGTACGAGCTGCCCCTCCCCCGGGCTGATCAGCCGGCCCTGCTGTTCGTCGTCCCGAACATCGCCGCCTTCGAGCGGGAATGGTCGCTTCCCCCCGACGAGTTCCGGGGCTGGGTGGCCCTGCACGAGACCACGCACGCGTTCGACCTGGGCCGCCCGTGGGTCCGCGATCACTTCCTCGGGCTGGTCCGGGAGATCGCCGGTGCCCTGGAGTTCGACCTCGCCGCGATCCAGGAGCGGCTCGAGGGTCTCGATCTCTCCGATCCGCAGCGTCTCTCCGAGGCCCTCGGGGGCGAGGTCCTCGCCGGCGAGCTCACCGACGAGCAGCGCCTCCTCCTCCGCAGGGTCCAGGCGTTCATGGCCGCGGCCGAGGGCCACGCCGATCACGTCATGGCGGTGCTCGGCAGGGAACGGCTGTCCGAGTACGCGCGGATCGACGAGGCCGTCCGGCGCCGCCACGAGGGTCGAAGCGAGGAGGAGCGGGCCGTCGAGCGGCTGCTCGGGATCGACGTGAAGGCCGAGCAGTACCGCCTCGGCCGGGCGTTCTGCGACCACGTGGCCGGGGCCACCAACGAGGCCACCCTGGCGCGGATGTGGGAGTCCGCCGAGGCGCTTCCCTCGATGCCGGAGCTCGAGGAGCCGCGCCTGTGGCTCGCCCGCATGGCCTGACGGCCGCTGCTATCCTTCGCGCCGTGCCGAAGGCCGAGCTCGTCTTCGCCAACGTGGTCGACCGGCGCGTCCTGGAGTCCGAGGGCGAGGGAGCGGCGCCGATCGTCTCGACGATCAGCGTCCCGGGCCGGGCCCTTCCGTTCACGGTCGTCCGCTACTGGAAGGCCCCACAGGGTTACGTCGAAGAGCACGTCGAGCTGGTGGCACCCTCGGGCCAGGTGGCCCACCGCACCGAGAAACAGGTCCGGCGGATGTCGGGCCAGATGGACCTGACGCGCGTCACCGACGACATCGAGGACGCCGTGCTCGACGAAGCCGGCATCTATGCGGCCTCGTTCGTGATCGACGGGGAGGTCCAGGGCCAGGTCGAGTTCCAGGTCGTGCTGACGACGCCCGGCGGGGTGCCCGCCGACGTCGAGGACGCCATCAAGAAGTCCGACGTGCTGTGGGTGGGCGAGGAGTTGAACGGTCGGGACCGGACGCTCCCCGTGTGGTTCGCGTACGACAACGGACGGATCTACCTGCTCCATGCCATCGACCGTGAGGCCGGCGAACAGCAGGTCCCGGGCCTCCCCGACGCGGTCGAGCTCGTCGTGGTGACCCGGCTCAAGTACCGGGACACCCGGGCCGGCCGGTTCCACGCGGCCGTCCGACTGGTCGAGCCGGACAGCCCTGAGTTCGACGGGCTCGCCGCGATCCTGGCCGACCGCCGTCGGGACCGGCACGGGCCACCGCAGGAGGCGATCAGGAAGTGGAGGTCGTCGTCGTGCGTGATCGCCGAGCTGACGCCCTCGCTGGGCGGGTAGGCCCTACGTCCCGCCGGCGCCCTCGTACGCCTTCCCGGCCGCCGCGGGAGGCTGCACCCGTCCGACGAAGCCGGCGATGGCCACGATCGTGACGATGTACGGGACCATGCGGATGAACTGATCGGGGAGGGCCCCGATCACGGGCGCGTCGTCCAGCCGGAGCGGGACGGCCTGGGCGAACCCGAACAGCAGCGCGGCCATCATGAGCCGGGTCGGAGACCAGTTGCCGAGGATCAGCGAGGCCAGGGCGATGTACCCGAGGCCCTGGGTCTGCCCTTCCTGATACAGCGCGTTCACCTCGATGGCCAGGAAGGCCCCGGAGAACCCGGCCAGGAGCCCGGACAGCGCCACGCCCGAGTACCGGAGCGGCGCGACCCTGACCCCGAGCGTCCGGGTCGCCTCGGGGTTCTCCCCCGCCGACCGGAGGCGGAGCCCGAACCGGGTCCGGCTGAGGATGAAGATCACCGGGAACACCAGGGCGAAAGCCAGTGGGGTGATCGGCGACATGTCCTGGAAGGCCCGCCCCAGCCCGGCCGGCAGCGAGGACAGCAGCGGGATGTCGATCGTCCCGTAGTTGGGGACGCCCGAGGTGGACTGGGAGGCGGACCCGAAGAAGAGCTGCGAGAGGAATCGGGCCAGGCCCAGCGCCACCACGTTGATCACGACCCCGGACACGATGTGGTCGACCCGGAACGTCACCGTGGCCACGGCGTGAACCAAGGCGAACAGGAGCCCCGAGAGCGCCCCGATGGCCAGCCCCGCGGTCGGGCCCCAGTTGATGGATCCCCAGGCTCCCATGACCGTTCCGGTGATCATCAGGCCTTCCAGACCGATGTTCACGATGCCGGAGCGTTCGCTGAAGAGCCCGCCGAGCCCGGTCAGGTAGATGATCGTGAAGTAGGAGAAGCCGATGGCGATGGCGGCCCCGAGATCAAGCAGCGGCACGCGACTCGCCCTCCTCCTCGCTGATGATCTCCGCCTGTCGCCGCAGCTGGACCCGCCGAGCGATCTCGTATCCCACCACAACCGACAGGATCAACAGGCCTTCCAGGATCACGGTGATCTCCCGGGGCAGGTCGGTGGCCACCGCGATCCCGTCCTCCCCGCGGAACAGGACGCCGAACAACAGGGCCGCCAGGATGATGCCCACAGGATGGTTGCGCCCGAGGAACGCAACCGCGATCCCGGTGAACCCCAGCGCGGTCTCGTAGTTGACGCCGAAGAACCCGGCGTCGCCGAGGAGGTAGTTCAGGCCCACGAACCCGGCCAGCGCCCCGGAGATGAGGAAGATCTTCAGCTGGACCGCACCGATTCCGATGCCGCCGGCCTCCGCCGACCCAGGCGAGGCTCCGACGGCCCGGGCCTCGTACCCCAGGCGGGTCCGATAGAGGAGGAACCACACCACCGCGCTGGCCGCCAGGGCCAGCGGGAACAGCCACGTCAGGTGAGCGGACGCCGGGATCTGTTCCTCGAGCCCGAGGGCGGGGGCCAACGGCGGCATGATCGCGCTGTCCGGGAACCGATCGCTGCGCAGATCGACGAAACCCGTGTCGGATGTTCGCAGGGGATTCAGGAGCGCCCACGCCACCAGGCTCACCGAGATCCCGTTCATCATGATCGTGGTGACGACCTCGTGGGCTCCCGTCTTCACCTTCAGGATGGCGGGGACGAACGCCCAGATCATCGATCCTGCCATGGCCGCCAGGACCACGATGGGGAGATGGATGACCGCCGGCAGGTCGATCCAGACGGCGGCCATCGTGGCCGTCATCATGCCGACGATGTACTGGCCCTCGACCCCGATGTTGAACATGCCGCACTTGAACGCAACCGCGACCGCCAGAGCGGAGAAGATCAAGGGGGTGGCCTGCTCCAGGACCCGAGCCACGTCCGAGATGCGAGCCGTGGAGAACTGCCACAGGGTCGAGTACACGAAGAGCGGGCTCTCCCCGTAGGCCAAGATGATGATGCCGCCGACCAGGCCGGTGAAGAGGAAGGCGGCGCCGACGGCGATCGTCTGGATGACGAGCTTCTCCACCCACGGGCGGCGGGCGCGAGGCTTCGGCGCCGGCGAGGCCGAGGGCGCCTCGGGGCGGGTGGCCCCCGCCATCAGCTCGCCTCCCGGGCCGCCCGGCCGCCGGTCATCCCAATACCGATCTCCGCCGGTGGCGCGTCGACCGCGTACTCACCCGTGATCCGTCCCTCGAAGATCGTGACGATGCGGTCGGAGAGCTCGTAGATCTCCTCCAGCTCCGCCGAGATGAGCAGGACGCCCGCCCCCAACGCCTTCTGCTCGATGATTTTCCGCCACACGAACTCGATGGCTCCCACGTCCAACCCCCGGGTGGGCTGATGGGCGATCAGCAGCCGGGGCGCCTCTTCGAGCTCGCGGGCCAGGATCAGCTTCTGCTGGTTGCCGCCGGACAGCGTCGCGGCCGGCACCTGGATCGAGCTGGCCCGCACGTCGAAGGCCCTGATCAGCCTGGCGGCCCACTCCTTGATCTTCCTGATGAGGAGCGTCCCGATACGGGTGGACACCCCCGGCTTCGACTGGCGACCCAGGATGGAGTTCTCCCAGACGGACATGTCCAGGACCAGGCCCCGGTCCTGCCGGTCCTCGGGGATGTAGGCGATGCCGAGCCCGCGCAGGTCGCCGGGGTCTTGCCCGGCGATGTCGCGGCCCTCCAGCAGGATCCGGCCCGCGCTCGGTGGCCGAAGCCCGATCAGCGCCTCGGCAAGCTCCCGTTGGCCGTTCCCCTCGACGCCGGCGACCCCCAGGATCTCGCCCGACCGCACTTCGAGGCTGACTCCCTTCACACGGTCGCCGACCTCGAGGTCGTCGACCCGGAGCACCGCCTCGCCCACCTGGACGTCGGGCTTGTCGAGACGGAACAGCACGGGGCGGCCGACCATCATCTCGGCGAGCTGCTCCTTCGAGGTCTGCGCAGGGGTGGTCTCGCCGACCACCCGCCCTCGACGAAGGACCGTGATGCGGTCGGCGATGGCCAGCACCTCGTCGAGCTTGTGGCTGATGAACACGACCGTCTTGCCGTCCGCCCGGAGGCTCCGGAGGTTCTCGAACAGCTCGGCGGCCTCGGACGGGGTCAGGACCGCCGTGGGCTCGTCGAGGATCAGCAGGTCCACCCCTCGGTACAGGGCCTTGAGGATCTCCACCCGCTGTTCCTCTCCAACCGAGAGGTCTTCGACCCGGGCCGAGGGGTCCACGTCGAACCCATAGCTCTCGGCCAGCTCCGCGATGCGCTCGGCGGCCCCATCGAAGTCGACCACGGCTCCGTCCTCCGCCCCGAGCACGATGTTCTCGGTCACCGTGAACCGGTCCACCAGCACGAAGTGCTGGTGGACCATCCCGATCCCCAGGGCGATCGCCTGTCGCGGCGAGGGGATCCGGACCTCCTGCCCCCGGACCACGATCCGGCCGGTGTCGGGCGGGTACAGGCCGTACAGGACCCGCATCAGCGTCGACTTCCCGGCGCCGTTCTCTCCGACCAGAGCGTGGATCTCTCCATCCCTGAGATCGAGGTCGACGCGGTCGTTGGCGACCACGCCGGGGAATCGCTTCGTGATCGCCTCCATGACGACGAGCGGGGCGCCATCGCGCCCCGCCGCGTCGTCGATCTTCGTCTCGGGCCTCATCCGCCTCCGCTAGCCCTGCGGCTCCTCCGGCACCGTGATCTCGCCGGCGATGATGGCCTCCTTGGCGGCGTCCATCTCGGCCCTGATCTCGTCGCTGAGCTCCGGGTTGCTGTCGGCGTAGTCGACGCCATCCTCGGCCAGGCCGAAGACCAGGAATCCGGGCTCGAACGAGTCCTCCACGGCCTGAGCGATGGCGTCGTACACCGCCGTGTCCACCCGCTTCAGCATCGAGGTCAGGATGTGCTCCTGCTGCTCGGGGTTGTCCGAGAGAACCTCGTACTGGTCCGAGTCCACTCCGATGGCCCACTGGTCGGCGTCGGCGGCCGCGGCGAACAGGCCGAGTCCGGACTGCCCGGCGGCGTGATAGATGATGTCCGCGCCGTCGTCATACATCGAGGCCGACAGCGCCTCGCCACGGGTGGGATCGACGAACGCCTGCGTGGAGTCGCCGATGTACTCCACCAGGATCTCGCAGTCGGGGCAGACGGACTGGACCCCGGCCTCGTATCCGGCCTGGAACTTCTCGATCAGGCCCGTGCCCTCCTGTCCGCCGAGGAACCCCACGGTCTGGGTCTCGGTCTGCATGCCGGCGGCGATGCCGACCAGGTACGAGCCCTCGTGTTCCTTGAACGTGAGGTCCGCCACGTTCGTGAGCTCCTCGTTCACCGCGTTGGCGAACCCGTCCACGATGGCGAAGCTCTGGTCCGGATAATCCGGGGCGATCTCCGCGATCCCCTCGGAGAACGCGAATCCCACGCCGACGATCAGGTCGTAGCCCTGGTCGGCGAGGTTGACGATGTTCTCGTCGCGGTTGGACCCCGTCTGATTCGCCTCCAGCAGATCGGTGTTCTCCTCCGCGATCAGCCCCTCCTCGATGGCCCGCTGCAGCCCGGCGTTGGCTGCGTCGTTGAACGACTTGTCCCCGAGCCCGCCGACGTCGAGGGCGAGCCCCACGCGGACATCGGCGGTCTCGCCGCCATCGCCGCCTTCGCCGCCACCGTCCCCCTCAGGCGTGGCCCCGCCACATGCCGCGGCGGCGAGCGCGAAGAGCGACGCCACCACGAGCAGTTTCCCGCGCATAGGCATGCTTCTTTCCCTCCTTCTTCCTCTCCGGTGCCTCCCTGGCCCGTCCAAGCCCGCATTCTCCATCCCCCCTGGCGAGGGCGCAACGCCGGGCGTGAACGGGGTGACACGTAGGATATGGCTGACATGCTGACCGTCGTCGACCACCCGCTGGCCCAGCACCTCCTCACTTCGCTCCGGGACCGCGAGACTCCGCCGCCGGTGTTCCGAACGCTCACCCGCCGGCTCACGCTCGCGCTCGTCCTGGAAGCGACCAGGGACCTGCCGACGGCTGCCCGGAAGGTCGACACGCCCCTGGAGCCGATCGAGGGTCGGGCGATCCCCTCGCCGTTGGTGGCCATCCCGATCCTCCGAGCCGGCCTGGGGATGCTGGACGCGGTGACCGACACGTTCCCCGGGGTGGCCGTTGGCTACATCGGGCTGGAGCGGGACGAGCGGACGCTCCAGCCGACCTCGTACTACGAGAAGCTTCCGAACCTCGGGGGGAACCACGCCCTTCTCCTCGACCCGATGCTGGCCACCGGGGGCTCCGCCGTTCGGGCTTCGGCCTCCATCCTGTCGCGCGAGCCGGCCTCCCTCCGCATGGTGTGTGTCGTGGCCGCCCCCGAGGGGGTCCGAGCCATGGAGGAGCACCACCCCGAGGTCCCGATCTACACGGCCGCGCTGGACCGCGAGCTGAACGATCGTGGCTACATCCTGCCCGGCCTGGGCGACTTCGGGGACCGCCTGTACGGGACGGAG
>JBQGDK010000055.1:0-5681 GCA_052039025.1 Actinomycetota bacterium | reverse complement strand
TCGAGGAGGAGGTGGGGATCACGTGAGCTTCACCGAGGACGAGGTCCGCCGGTACGCCCGGCACATCATTCTTCCGGGCATCGGAGGGGACGGGCAGCGCCAGCTGAAGGAGGCCCGCGTCCTCGTGATCGGGGCCGGGGGCCTCGGCTCCCCGGCGGCGATGTACCTGGCCGCGGCGGGGGTGGGGACGATCGGGCTCGTCGACTTCGATCGGGTTGAGCTGTCGAACCTCCAGCGCCAGCTGCTCCACGACACGGACGACGTGGGGCGCCCGAAGGTCGACTCGGCCCGTGATCGCCTGCACGACCTGAACCCGAACGTGAACGTCGTGTCCCACCCTGTCCTCCTGTCGAGCGACAACGCGTTCGAGGTGCTCGGTGGGTACGACGTCGTCGTCGACGGCACCGACAACTTCCCGGTGCGCTACCTCGTGAACGACGCCTGCCAGATGCTCGGGAAGCCCCTCGTCTATGGCTCGATCTACCAGTGGGAGGGACAGGCCAGCGTGTTCCTGCCCGGGCCGGACACACCGTGCTACCGGTGCCTGTTCCCCGAGCCGCCGCCGCCCGGCACCGTGCCGTCGTGTGCCGAGGGGGGCGTGTTCGGCGTCCTCCCCGGCATCATCGGGTCGATCCAGGCGGTCGAGGCCATCAAGCTCGTGCTCGGGGTGGGGGAGAGCCTGGCCGGCACCCTCGTCCTGTACGACGCGATGCGCAACGAGTTCACGACCGTGCGGCTGCGGTGGGACCCCGACTGCCCGGTCTGCGGGAAGCACCCCACGGTGACCGAGCTGATCGACTACGAGGCGTTCTGCGGGCTGGCGCCGGGGCAGGCGCCGCCGGAGGCGGAGCGCACGCCCTCGACCGGGGGGGCGTGACCTGTGGCGGTGCGGGTCAAGGTGCCGGCGATCCTGCGGGCCCACACGGCCGGGGAGGGCCAGGTCGACGGGGCCGGCGCCACGGTGGGCGAGGTGCTCGAGGATCTCGAGGCCCGGTATCCGGGGATCCGGGCCCGGCTGGTCACCGAGGACGGGACCCTCCACCGTTTCGTCAACGTGTACGTCAACGACGAGGATGTCCGGTACCTCGGCTCCCTCGAGACCGAGGTCCGGGACGGGGACGTCGTCTCGATCCTCCCCGCGGTCGCCGGCGGCTGAGGTCCGATGCGGGCCGACGACATCCTCGGCGCGGTGGGGGACACGCCGCTGGTGGGCATGCAACGCTTGTCGCCGTCGCCCTCAGTGCGGCTATGGGCGAAGCTCGAGGGCCAGAACCCCACCGGGTCCCTGAAGGACCGGATCGCCGTGGCGATGATCGAGGAGGCCGAGCGGTCCGGCCAGCTGACCCTCGACCGCGCGATCCTCGAGCCGACCTCGGGGAACACCGGCATCGCGCTGGCGCTGGTGGCCCGGCGGCGCGGGTACCGCATGCTCGCCGTTCTGCCCGACAACGCCAGCGAGGAACGGGTCCGGCTCCTCGAGCTGTACGGGGCCGAGATCGTGCCCAGCCCGGCCGAGAAGGGAACGAACGGGGCGATCGAGGTGGCCCGGCGGCTCGCACAGGACCCCCGCTACTTCATGCCGTTCCAGTACGGGAACCCCGCGAACCCGCGCGCGCACTACGACGGGACCGGCGGGGAGATCGTCCGCGATCTGCCAGAGGTGACCCACTTCGTCGCCGGGCTGGGGACCGGCGGCACGCTGACCGGCGCCGGCCGGCGTCTGAAGGAGCATCGCCCCGACGTCGTCGTGGTGGCCGCGGAGCCGGAGCTCGGCGAGCTCGTGTACGGGCTCCGGTCGCTCGACGAGGGATTCGTCCCGCCGATCCTCGACGAGTCGGTCCTCGATCGGAAGCTCCTCGTCTCGGCGCAGGAGGCAGTCCGGGGGGCTCGCGACCTGGCCGAGCGGGAGGGGATCTTCGCCGGGATCTCCTCTGGCGCGGTGCTCCACGCCGCCCGACGCGTGGCCGAGGGCCTGGACCGGGGCGAGGTGGTCTGTCTCCTCGCCGACGGGGGCTGGAAATACCTCTCGACCGGGGCCTGGATGGGCGACCTCGAGCGGGCGGCCAAGGAGGTCGGCCAGACGCTGTGGTGGTGAGGTTGGTAGGCTTCGCCGATGTCTGATCCCCGGCCGATCGGGATGTTCGACTCGGGGGTGGGGGGGTTGACCGTCGTCCGCGCGGTCCTCGACCTCGTGCCCGGGGAACCCGTGCTGTACTTCGGCGACACCGCGCGCGCGCCCTACGGGCCCCGGGCGGTGGACGAGATCCGCACGTTCGCCCGTGAGATCGCCGCGTACCTGCTCGACCGTGACGTGAAGTTGCTGGTGGTCGCGTGCAACGCGATCGAGTCGAACGCGATCGAGGACCTCAGCGAGCGGGCCCGTGTCCCGCTCGTCGGGGTGATCGAGCCGGGCGTGCGGGCCGCACTCCGGACGACCCGCAACGGCCGCGTCGGGGTGATCGGGACCGAGGCGACCATCGCCAGCGGCGCGTACGACAGGGCCGTGGCGGCGGAAGACGGCGGTGTCGAACTCGTCTCGGCGGCGTGCCCGACGTTCGTCCCCCACGTCGAGCGCGGGGACACCACGAGCCCCGAGCTCCTGACCGCGGCTCGTGCGTATCTGACGCCGCTCCGGGACGCCGGCGTCGACACGCTGATCCTCGGGTGCACCCACTACCCGCTGCTGTCCGGCCTGCTCCAGCGTGCCATGGGCCCCGGCGTGGTCCTGGTGTCCTCGGCCGAAGAGACCGCCAAGGACGTGTACGCGACGCTCCTCGACGGTGGTCTTCTCCGCGAGGAGGCCACGCCGCCCGAACACGAGTTTCTGTGCTCCGGTGACCCCGGATCCTTCCGGGCGCTGGCGACGAGGTTCCTGGGCCCCGAGGCGACCGTGGTTCGCGCGCAGAGCGTCCAGCCGGTCGCATCGAACTGATGCAGGTCACGGTCCTGGGGACCTCCGCAGCGTGGCCCCAGGCTGGTCGCGCCGCGGCGGGGCTTCTGGTGCAGCACGAGGGTACCGCGATCGCCCTCGACCTCGGCACGGGCTCGCTGGCGAACCTCCAGCTCCGGGTGCCTCACGAGGGCATCGATGCGGTGCTCGTCACGCATGAGCACCTCGACCACTGTCTCGACCTGGCCCCGCTGACGGTGGCCCGGGTGTTCCACCCCGAGCCGCTCCCGGCGCTGCCGTTCCTCGCGCCCGACGGGGCGTTCGAGCGGGTGGCGCGACTGGAGAGCGAGGAGCACCGCCGGCAGATGTACGACCTGTTCGACGTTCGCGGGCTCGGGTCCGGGGACGTCTTCGAGGTCGGCCCCTTCCGCGTCACCACCCGGGAGCTGCCGCACATGGCCCGCAACCTCGGCTTCCGGATCGAGGCCGGCGGGGCGACGCTCGCGTACACGGGCGACACCGGGCCCTCGGAGGAGATCGAGGCCCTGGCGAAGAGCGTCGAAGTCCTGGTGTCCGAGGCGTCCTGGGAGGACGAGAGCGGGGTGTTGGTGGAGGGGCACCTGACCGCCCGGCAGGCGGCCGAGCACGCGGCCGCCGCCGGCGCCGGCACCCTCGTGCTGACCCACTTCTGGGTGACGGTGGACCGCGGCCGCGCCCACGACCTCGCGGCCGCGGCGTTCGACGGCGAGGTCGTGGTGGCCGAGGAGCGCATGACGATCCCGGTGGGAGCCTGACCGTGGAGCTGATCGTCCTCGGCGCGCACGGGACCTGGCCGCCGGCCGGCGGCGCCACCAGCGGCCTCCTGGTCCGCCACGAGGGGCGAAGCCTACTCCTCGACCTCGGCTCGGGGACCGTGGCGAAGCTCCAGGAGCACGTCGGCCTGTTCGATCCCCACGGCGTGCTGATCTCCCACTCCCACCCCGACCATGTGGCCGACCTGTACACGTACCTCCTCGCCCGGCTGTTCACCCCGGAGCGGCCGCCGCTCATCCCGCTGTACCTGGCCCCGAAGATCCTGGAGCGGTTCACGCCGCTCCTGGCCGACGACAGCGGCTACATGCGGCCGCAGGAGGCGTTCGACGTGATCGAGGTGGAGCCGGGGACCGAGCTGGCCCTGGGGCCGTTCCGGATCCGGACCGCGCCGATGCGCCACTCCGTGCCGACGCTCGCCGCCCGGGTGGAGGTCGATGGGGTGGCCCTGACGTACTCGGCCGATACGGGGCCCACCGACGAGCTCGTCCGCCTCGCCAAGGGCTGCGACGTGCTGGTGGCCGAGGCGTCGTGGCAGACGGACGGGATCGAGCGGCCGCCGATCCACCTGACGGCCCGGGAGGCGGGGGAGATGGCGGCCCGGGCGGGGTGCGGCCGACTGGTGCTCACCCACATCCGGCCCCACCTCGACCGGGACCTGTCCCGCGAGGAGGCCGCCGGAAGCTTCGACGGCGACCTCATGGTGGCCATCGAGGGGCTCGTCGTCGAGGTGGGAGGATGAGGGCCGACGGCCGCGACCTCAGCGAGCTCCGGCCCGTGCGCTACGAGACGGGATACCTGGAGTGGGCGGAGGGCTCCGTCCTCCTCGAGATGGGGAAGACCCGGGTGCTGTGCGCGGCCTCGTTCGAGGCGCAGGTCCCGCGGTTCCTGCAGGGCAGCGGCAAGGGGTGGGTCACCGCCGAGTACGGGATGCTGCCGCGATCGACCGCGGAGCGGACCCCCCGGGAGGCCGCCCGAGGCCGCCAGAGCGGCCGGACGTACGAGATCCAGCGGCTGATCGGACGTTCGCTTCGCGCCGTGACCCGCCTGGATCGGCTGAAGGAGGCCTCGGTCTGGGTCGACTGCGACGTCCTCCAGGCCGACGGCGGCACCCGCACCGCGGCGATCACCGGCGGGTACATCGCGCTCCGGCTGGCCCTGCGGGCGCTGAAGGAGCGAGGGGAGATCGAGGAGGATGACGTGCTCGCCGACTCGGTGGCCGCGGTCAGCGCCGGGATCGTGGACGGCCGGCCGATGCTCGACCTCTGCTATGAGGAGGACAGCCGGGCCGAGGTCGACTTCAACGTGGTCATGACGGGATCCGGCCGGCTCGTCGAGCTCCAGGGCACCGCGGAGGGCGACCCGTTCAGCCGGGACCAGCTCGACGAGATGCTCGGGCTGGCCGCGTCGGGGATCGAGCGGCTGACCACGATCCAACGGGAGGCCGCCGGCGCGTGAGCCCGGGGTTCCCCCCGCGGATCGTGCTGGCCACCCGCAACGCGCACAAGGTCCGGGAGATCCTGCGGATCTGCCGCGACTGGCCGGTCGAGTGGATCACCGACGCCGACCTGCCGGAGGTCGACGAGACCGGCCGCACCTACCTCGACAACGCCCGTCTGAAGGCGCGGGCCGTCGCGGACGCTACCGGCGGGGCCGCTCTGGCCGACGACTCCGGGATCGAGGTCGACCCGCTCGGCGGCGGCCCGGGTCCCCGCTCGGCCCGGTACGCGGGGGCCGGCGCCACCGACGACGCGAACGTCCAGGCGCTCCTCCAGGCCCTCGCCGGCATCCCCCGCGGGGGGCGCACCGCCCGCTACCGGGCCGTGGCCGTGCTCGCGATGCCCGGCGGGGACGAGATCCACGGGGAGGGTGTCTGCGAGGGGATCGTGGGGACGCAGCCCCGGGGGAGCGGTGGGTTCGGGTACGACCCGATCTTCGAGCCCCTCGGCTGGGACCGCACGATGGCGGAGCTGTCCCCCGA
>JBQGDK010000054.1:0-2403 GCA_052039025.1 Actinomycetota bacterium | reverse complement strand
CCGCCGAACACCACGGAATGCGCCGCGCCGATCCGCGCGCACGCGAGCATCGCGACGGGGAGCTCGGGGATCATGCCGAGGTAGATCGCGACGCGGTCGCCTTTCGCCACGCCCAGCGCGCGGAGGGCGTTCGCGAACCGCGAGACCTCGTCCAGGAGCTCGCGGTAGGTGATCGCCCGCTCCTCACCGGGCTCGCCCTCCCAGTAGTAGGCGACCTTGTCGCCGCCGCCGGCCTCCACGTGGCGGTCGAGGCAGTTGTATGAGGCGTTCAGCCGGCCGCCCGTGAACCACTTCACCCATGGGGGGGCCCACTCCATCACGGTCTCCCAGCGACGGAACCAGGACAGCCGGTCCGCCTGCTCGGCCCAGAAGCCCTCCGGATCGGCCTCCGCGCGCTCGGAGATCGAGGGGTCCTGGGCCACCGCCCTCGAGGCGAATGCCTCCGGCGGCTCGAACACACGTTCTTCGGAGAGGAGCGCCTCGATGTTCCGATCGACCTCCGCCATGGGTACAGCCTCCTTCGACGGCTTCGCAGGCACGCATCGTACGGCTCCTGGGCCCGGCCGGGCCATGCGGGAAGTGGCCGGCCCAGGTGCTTGCATCCGTGCCTGGGAGGTCCCAGCATCGTGCCTACGAGGCCGCCATAGAGGCGGCCTCGAACCCCGTCGGGGGAAGGAGGAGCGGCGTGGAGTACGAGGGGTACTGCGTGAAAGACCGTGAGAAGGTGAAGTTCGAGGGCACCGTGGTCGAGCTCAAGAACGGCCGCAAGGCTGCCCAGGGCACCTGCCCGAAATGCGGCACGAAGGTCATGCGGATCCTGGGCAAGGCTGACGCCTAGGAGGGTGCGTCGTCGGAGACCGGCCCGCCCGGGCCGGCTCCACCCTCTCCGCGGCTCGAGTCGTGCCTAGTTCAGGCCCGAGAGGAGCTGCTCGGAGGTGAACACGGTCGGCCCCGCCGTGCGCTGATGGCGCTCGGCCAGGTCGGCGACCGTGGTCCGCTCGAAGACCTCCTGGATCGCTCGCGCCACATCGCCCCAGAACCCCTGCAGGCCGCACCGGGAATCGGCGAAACACGTGTGGTCCGTCGGCTCGAGGCAGAACATCGGGTAGAGCTGGCCCTCGATCGCGTCCGCGATCTGGGCCACCGTGATGTCCGCGGCATCGCGGGCGATGCGACACCCGCCTCCCGCCCCCCTGAAGCTCTCGACCAGGCCCGCCTTGTGCAGGGCGCCCAGCTGCTGTTCGAGGAACCGAGGGGGGATCTGCTGTGCCTGGGCGATCTCCCGGGCCGGAACGAGCCCGCCGCCATCACGGCGCATCGACAGCTCGATCATCGCCCTCATGGCGTACTCGAGCTTCTGCGAGATCTTCAGCACGGCCTTCGCACCCTGCAGGGCAATCTAGGAATGGGCTCCGCCGCTGTCAACGAAGGCATCTGGCCCCCGCCGGGTGCCCCGAACGGGTGGTCCCGAGATGACCCGTCCGGGGCATTCGCTCGGAGGCGCGATCGGCCGATACATGCAAGAAGCCGAATGCCTACGGAGTGCCCCCCGATGCGGGTGTTGGTGATCGACGACGAGCCGGACGTGCTCCTGCTCTGCCGTGTCAACCTGCAGCTCGCCGGGCACGAGGTCCTCGAGGCCTCGAACGGCAAGGCCGGCCTCGTGCTCGCGCGCACCCTCGTGCCGGACGTCGTCGTCCTCGACATCATGCTCCCGAGCGTGGACGGGCTGACCGTCCTGCAGGAGCTCGCCTCGTCCGAGGCCACCCGACCCATGCCCGTCATCATGCTGACCGCCAAGACCCAGCTCGAGGACCGCCGGAAGGCGTGGCGAGCCGGGTGCGTCGAGTACCTCACCAAGCCCTTCTCGCCGATCGAGCTCGTCGAGCTCGTCGGCCGCGTGGGCGGGATGTCCTCACAGGAGCGCAACGAGCGCCGGCAGCGGGCACTCGCCTCCTTGGGGACCTGACCCGCCCCGCAGAACGGGCCGAACCGGCCGCAAGGACGCGAGACGGCTGGCCCAGCGGGCGCAGAACGAGTCGATGGTTGGGACGTAGGCCTCCAGGTGACGCGGACGACCCTTTCAGTACGTCCTGCGAGTCGCCTCCGTCGCCCTGCCTCCGCCGCCCTGGCCATCGTCACCGTCCTGGCCGTGGGGGTCGCCGTCCTGGCCGTGGTCGTCGCCGTCCTGGCCGTGGTCGTCACCGTCCTGGCCGTGGGGGTCGCCGTCCTGGCCGTGGTCGTCGCCGGCACGGCCGTGGTGGCCACCCTCGCCGTTGTCCTCCCCAGCCTGGCCGTGGTCGTCGCCGTCCTGGCCGTGGTCGTCGCCGTCCTGGCCGTGGTCGTCGCCGTCCTGGCCGCGGTCGTCGCCGTCCTGGCCGTGGTCGTCGCCGTCCTGGCCGC
>JBQGDK010000053.1:0-4162 GCA_052039025.1 Actinomycetota bacterium | reverse complement strand
TCGGCCTGATCGTGGCCGCCCTGGTGGCGGTGTCGACCGCCGCGCTCCGTGTGCCGCCCGAGCCGTCGGTCCTGCGACGGGGGGGACAGGCACGGCGCGCCGGCGCCTCGCTGCTCTTCGGGATCTCCCGATGGGCGGCGGTCGGAGCCACCTCGGTGCTGATCGCGGTCATGGTGGCCGGGTACCGGCTCGACCCCTCGCTCGGCGTGGTCGGGTTGGGGCTCGCCGCGGCCCTGGCCTCGGTACTCCTCGGGGCGGTCGGCGCGGCGGCCGGCAGCCTCCCGCCGCGCCGGATCCCCGCCCTGGTGGGGATCGGGGCCGTTGCGGCCGCGGCCGCGGTGGCACTGGTGGTGACGGCGTGAGGGGGACGCTGCTTCTCCAGGCGGCCCTCGCCGGGCCGGCCCTGGCCGGGGCGGCGTGGCTCGGGCTGTCGCTCCTCCGGTCGCCGTGGCCCCGACGGCTGGCGGGGGCGGTCCTGGCCCTCGGGGCGCACGCCTCGGCCTGGGGCGTGTTCTGGCTGGCCTACCGGGGGCACGCGCCGGCGTGGCGTGGGTTCGCCCCCGACCTCCTGGGGGCCACGGTGGCGGCGGCCGGGGAGGTGGCGATCGTGCTGGTGGCCCTGCGACTCGACGGCCTGGAGCGGGGGGCGGTGCGGGCGGCCGGGGCCGCCCTCGGCGTGGCCACTTCCGCCGTGGTGGCGACCGCGTACGAGGGGAGCCTGCCGGTGCAGGCCATGCTGGTGGCCCTGCCCACCTTGGCGGTCGCAGCGGCGATCCTCGGTCGGCCGGGGCGTCCGGACCTGCGGGGGTTGGCCTCGTTGGCCGCCGCGGACGTCGTGGCGGTCGCCGGCCTCCTCGTGGCGCACGTCCGGGGGGAGAGCGTCGTGGTCGGCGCCTCGCCGGGCGCCGCAGCGCTCCTCCTCCTGGCCGCGGCGGCGATCAAGGTCGGCGCCGTGCCGGGGCTGGGCACGTGGCGCCTGGGGGGGAGCCACGGCCCCGGCGGTCTCGTATCCACGGCCCTCCGGGCCCAGGGGATCGCCCTGGCCGCGCTGGGAGGGCTCGTGCTCGGCGAGGGAGAGGGGAGCGCGGCGGTGGCTCTCCGCGATCCCGCCGCCTCGCTGGCCGCCGTGGTCGGGGCGGGCGCGACGGTCCCGTTCCTGGCGCTGGGGCTCGGCGGCGCCGTGGGGACCCGGGCGTTCCTGGTGCTGTTCCCCGCGTTCCTGGTGGCGGCCGGGGCCGTGGCGCTGGTGGGGTGGCCCGGCGGGGCACCGCCCCGCCCGGCCCGGGCGGGGTGGCGATGGCTCGGGGCCGCGGGCCTCGCCGCGGGGGCGCTCTCGATCGTCGGCCTGCCCCCCGGGGGCGGGTTCCCGGGGACGTGGCTGACGCTCTCGCTCGCCGGCGTCCGTGCCGAGGGCTCCGTCCTGTGGGTCGCCGCCCTCGGGGGCGCGGCGCTCGGACTCACCGTGGCCGGGCTCGCCGCGGTGCCGGCGATCCGGTCGGCCCGCCCGGGTCCGCTCCGGGCCATCCCGGCTGCCCTGGCCGGCCTGGCGCTCCTGTACGCGGGGCTGCAACCGGTCCGACTCGCCGTGGGGTGGTGGGTCCGGATCGAGACCGACCTGGGCACTCCGTTCGTCCTGGCCGCCTCCGGCGCCCCCCGGCTCCCGGTCATGGGGAGCCGGAACCTGGCCGTGGTGATCGGCGAGGCGATGCTCCTGGTGGGTGCGGTGATCGCGCTCGGCCGGGGGCTCCGCGACGACTCGGCCCCGTACGTCCCGGCCACCTCGGCCCGGCTCGGCGAGTCCATCCGGGCGGCGGTTCGGGGCGTGGCGGCCCGCGTGCCCCTGGGCCCCCTGGCCCGCCCCGTCGCCGGCCTCGCCCGGGCCTGGGGAACGGGCCTCGACCTCGGGGTCGTCGTCGCGCTCGAGCTGGCCGCCGCGGTCCTGGCCGCGGTGATCGTGGCTGAGGCCGCGGCCTCCGGCTTCCTGTAGCTCGGTTCGCCTGGGAGACCCCGGGTAGAATCAGTCGGTCGTGGCGACGAAGACCCTGCCCGAGAAGCGCCTCCCGAGACGGAACGGGCGCAAACACGCGCTGAAGAAGAAGCGGACGCGGACCAAGCGGCACTTCCTGCTGCGGTTCTGGTGGCTGTGGGCGATCCCCCTCGCCGGCGCCGGCATCATCTTCGGCGCGCTGGTCTACGTCTACACGCAGCTGCCGCTGAACCTGAACGTCCAGCAGGAGCAGACCTCGTACCTGTACGACATGAACGGACGGCTGATGACCACGTTCGAGGCGGGGGTGGACCGCACCGCCATCGATTTCGAACAGATGCCCGAGGTCTTCCGCAACGCGGTGATCGCCGCCGAGGACCAGGACTTCTACTCCCACGGGGGCGTCGACCTGTTCGCGATCATCCGGGCGGGATGGGCGAACTTCACCGGCGGCGAGATCGAGCAGGGCGCCTCGACGATCACCCAGCAGTACGCCAGGAACGTGTTCCCCGAGGTGGGCACGGAGGTGACGGTCGAGCGGAAGATCAAGGAGATCCTGTACGCGATCAAGATCGAGCAGGCCCTCCCGAAGGACGAGATCCTCCGCCGGTACGTGAACACCGTGTACTTCGGGAACGGCGCCTATGGGGTCGAGGCCGCTGCCCAGACCTACTTCCGCACCCACGCCGCGGATCTCACGCTCGAGGAGGCCGCCCTGCTGGCCGGGGTCATCGCCAACCCGGCAGCGTTCGACCCGGTCGACAACCCCGACGCCGCGCTCGGTCGGCGCAACTACGTGCTCGGCCGGATGGTGGCGGCCGGGTACATCACCGAGGAGCGCGCCGCCGAGATCGCCGACCTGCCGGTCGAGGTCGAGCGGGCCCGGCCCTCGTGGCAGCACCGGCACGACGCGTACTACATCGACTACACGCGGCGGTACCTCGAGAAGAGGTACGGAGGGCGGACCTTCACCGGCGGCCTGAAGGTCCGGGGGACGCTGAACCCCGAGTGGCAGGAGGCCGCGGAGCGGGCCATCGAGATGAACCTGTCGCTGGAGCCGGGGACACCGCAGGCGGCGCTGGTGGCCATCGACGTCCGCAACGGCGAGGTCCGGGCCATGGTCGGGGGGAAGAACTTCGCCAGGGAGCAGGTGAACCTGGCCACCGGCGACGGCGGGACCGGCCGGCAGTCCGGGTCCGCGTTCAAGCCGTTCACGCTGATGACCGCGATCGAACAGGGCGTCTCGCTCCGGACGGTGTTCAACGGACCGAGCAAGGTCGACCTTTCCGACCGGGGGTGTCCCGGCTGGGAGCCGGCGAACTACTCGGACTCGAGCGCGGGGACCATGGACCTGGTTCGGGCCACGGCCGGCTCCGTGAACACGATCTTCGCCCAGCTCGTGGTGGAGGTGGGCCCGGAGAACGTGGCCGAGGTGGCCCACCGGATGGGGATCCGCAGCCCGCTGGAGATCGGGGGCGGCACGGTGCCGTGCTCGATCACGCTCGGGACGATGGAGGTCACGCCGCTGGAGATGACCGAGGCGTACGCCACGTTCGCCTCGCTGGGTGTCCGCCACCCGGCCACGCCCGTGCACGTGGTGAAGGGTCCCGACGGAGCGCGCCTGGAGAAGAACACGAACAAGGGCCGGGAGATCTTCGAGGAGAACCAGGCCCTCCAGGCGGTGTACGCGATGGAGGGCGTCGTGACGGGGGGCACCGGGACCGTGGCGAACGACGGGTTGTCCTTCGAGGTGTTCGGTAAGACCGGGACGACGGACGACGACTCCGACGTGTGGTTCTGCGGCGCCTCCTCGGTGGTGGCCGCGTGCGTGTGGGTGGGGCACCCCTCGGGCCGGATCCCCATGCCCGGCGCGACCGGCGGCTCCGTGGCGGCGCCGATCTGGAACGACTTCTTCCTCCAGATCGCCAAGGACCTCCAGGGGGAGGCCGAGCCGTTCCCCACCCCGGAGCTCACCGGGGACCTGCTGAAGGCCTCCCCGGTCCCCGCGCCCACCCCGACCGGCGCGGTGGAGGAGGAGGGCGAGGACGCGTACGAGGAGGAGCCGTCCCAGAAGCCGAAGCCGTCGCCCAAGCCGAAGCCGACCGAGCCGGCGCCGCCCCCTCCGGAGACGACAGCGCCACCGCCACCGCCGCCGAGCCCGTCGCCGTCACCGAC
>JBQGDK010000052.1:0-5687 GCA_052039025.1 Actinomycetota bacterium | reverse complement strand
CGTCTCCCATGGCCTCGAGGGCTGCCAGGCGCTTCAGCGTCTCGGTGCGCTCGGCGAGTCGTCGGTCCCGGCGGAGCCGGTCGATGGCCCGGTTCCGAGCCGTCGTGATGATCCACGCTCCCGGCCTGTCGGGCACGCCCTGGGACGGCCACCGCTCCAGGGCGATGGTGAAGGCTTCCTGGACGGCCTCCTCGGCCAGGTCGAAATCGCCGACGGCTCTGATGAGGGCGGCGACCGCCCGTCCCCGCTCCTCCCGGAACAGGCGGTCGACCGCACCCTCGGCTACGGGGATCGCTCGAACTCCTGGACGGGGCGAATCTCGATCGTCCCGGTCTTCGCCCCGGGGCACTTCTCCGCCCACTCGATGGCCTCGTCCTCGTCCTTCACGTCGAGCAGGTAGAACCCGCCGAGCTGCTCCTTCGTCTCGGCGAACGGCCCGTCGCTCACCGAGGGCGAGCCGCCCTGGGCCCGCACCGACTTCCCGGTGGGGGTCGGCTGGAGGGCCTCGCCGGCGAGCTTCACCTCGGCCTTCTGGAGCTCGTCCTCGTAGGCCCACCACTCCGCCATCACGGCATCGATCGCCTCCTGGGGTGCGTCGGCGAGCCCGGACTCCTCCCCGTAGATCAGCAGCGCGTACTTCATCGGACCTCCTTCCGATCGGGCGGCGCCGGTCGCCGCCGCTCACCTCTACGACGAACGGACCCCGCCGGATTCGACATCTACCGGTCGTCCGGGCCCGGCGCGACCGGTCGGACCTCGATCGAGCCGTAGGCCGCGCTGGGCACCTTGGCCGCGATCTGGATGGCCTCGTCGAGGTCGGCCGCCTCGATCAGGTAGAACCCGCCGAGCTGCTCCCTGGTCTCTGCGAAGGGGCCGTCGGTGGCGACCACGTCGCCGTCGCGGTCCAGTCGCACCGTGGTGGCCGTGGCCGTCGGCCCGAGCTCCTCCCCGCCGACGATCCGGTCCTGGAAGTCGCGGCCGAACCGCGCGTACTGCTCGTACGTCTGCTCGACGGCCCCGGGGGCCGCCTCCTCCCGCTCCCCTTCCCTCGTGTAGATCAACAGCGCGTACCGCATGGCTTCCTCCTCGCTCCCCGGCGGCGCCGCTCGCCGTCCTCACGATAGCGACGAACGGCGCGGCCCGGATTCGACCAGCGGAGCAAGCACCGAGGGTGTCCTTGCCTCGCCTCACCACGGACGGTAGGTTCTGGCCGGTTCCGAACGAGGGGAGGCTGGCATGTCATTCGACGTGCTCGGCGAGGTGAACTGGCTGGCGATCCTGGTGGCGGCGATCGCCTGGTTCATCCTCGGGGCACTGTGGTACGGCCCGCTGTTCCAGAAGGCGTGGATGGCGTCGACGGGGATCGATCCCAGCGCCGCGCAGGAGCGGCCCAGCGCGATGATCTACGTGGCCCCGCTCCTGGCCTACCTGGTGGCCACGATCGCCCTGGCGATGCTGGCGGAGGCCACCCGCTCCACAACGCTCGGCCACGGGATCATCCTCGGCCTCGTCGTCGGGGTCGGGTTCGGCCTCACGCTGTACGCGGTCGAGGCCACGTTCGGCCAGCGCCCCAAGCCGGTGTTGTGGTTCCTGATCAGCGGGTCGTACCAGCTGATCGGGGTGGTGCTCGCCTCGGTGATCGTCACGGTCTGGGACTAGTCCGAAGCGAGCGCGCCGAGCGTCTCCACCATGGCCGGGTCGGCCGGCGCCAGGTGCTGGAGCATGACCCGGTCGACGCCGGCCGCCTCGAGCTCGCGGAGCCGCTCGCGGGCCTCGTCCACCGTGCCCACCACCCACGTGTCGGCCCGGCTCCGGAGGAACGCCTCGGGATCGCCGGTCTGTCGGGTGGTGGCCATCACGGCCCGGGCCCGCTCCAGGATCTGAGCCCGGCTCCGGCCGACGATCGCCCCCGTCATCAGCGAGAACCGCAGCGTGGCCGGGTCCCGGCCCTCGGCGTCCCATCCCTCGGCGACCACGCGGCGCATCTCCGCGCACTCCCCGGGCGTGGCCGAGACGGTGTTGTACTCGTCGGCCCACCGCGCGCCGAGCGCCACGCTCCTGCGGCCGCCGTGCCCACCGAGGATCAGCGGGGGATGCGGTTCCTGGATGGGCCGGGGGAGCGCGTGGAGCCGCTCGACCCGGTAGTGCCGGCCCTCGAAGGTCAGCGGGTCCTCGCTCCAGGAGCCGTGGATCACCTCGAGCTGCTCCTCGAGGAGCTCCATCCGGACCCGGTCCTCCGGGTAGTCGAAGCCGTAGACGCGGTGCTCGGGCACGTGCCAGCCGGCCCCCAGCCCGAGCTCGACCCGGCCGCCCGAGATGTGGTCGACCGTGGTCGCCTGCTTCGCCAGGACGGACGGGTGGCGGAACGTGACCGGTGAGACCAGCGTGCCGAGCCGGATCCGCTCGGTGACCGCGGCCAGCCCCGCGAGCGTGGCCCACGCGTCGAGTGACCCCCGGGCGGGATCGGTGAAGACCGAGAGGTAGTGGTCCGAGCGGAACAGGCCCTCGAGGCCGTGCTCCTCGCACGCCCGGGCCAGCGCCACCCACTGCTCCCAGGTGACGTCCTCCTGCCCCTCGACCATCAGGCAGACCCGCATCGGAGCAATCTACCCGAGGGCCCGGGGGCGGGCGGCGCCACGCTCCTGAGGGAGTCGGTGGAATGGGACCGGCCGGCCGGGGCTAGGGGCTCAGGACCACCTCTCCGGAGCGCAGGACGACGGTCCCCGAGTAGACCTGGCCGGGTTCCGAGGGGACCTCCAGCGGCTCCCCGTTGGCCTCGAGATCGATCGCTCCCGGATTCCCGAGCACGAGCTCGAGCCGGTGGGGCGCTCCGAACCGGCGGACCGAGCCGGGGGCCAGGGTCTCCTCCAGGAGGACCTCGTCACCGCGGACCACCCGGACCCAGGACGGCAACCCATCGACGCGGAGGACCAGGCGGACGCCGCCAGGCGGGGCCGCCGCCGGCGACGGGGAGGGCGGGGGCGGCGTCGTGGCCGCCGGCCGGGGGGCGCTCAGCGTCGAGGAGACCTCCGCGCCCTCGCCGGGGCCGGCGTCCCGTCGGACGTTGAGCGCGGTGAGGACCACCAAGCCGATCACCGAGGCACCGACCAGGATCCTGCCGAGCCACCGGGAGGGACGCCGCTCGATCGGAGCGGGGCCCCCGAGCAGCGGGGGGTCCGGGTCCGGGTGGCTGATGCGGTACGCCTCGACCAGCGGCTTGGCCTTCAGGCCGAGGTAGCGGGCGTACTCGCGGAGGAAGATGCGGGCGTACACGCCGCGGTGGTGGTCCGAGGGCGAGAGATCGTGCTCGAGGGCCTCAAGGCAAGCTCGGTCGATCCTGGTTTCCTCGGCCGCCCGGTCCAGGCTGAGCCCTCGTTCGGCGCGAGCTCGATGGAGGCGCTCCCCGACGCTCGCTCTGGAGGCCTTCAGAGCCATCGTAACTCCGGCTCCGGCGCCCTCCCCCCAAGGCCATCATAGGAACCCTGTCAAGACACCGGTGGCGAGCCTCGCGCTTCGGGGTCCTACGCGTCGATGGCACGCCTCGTCAGCGGGGCCTCGGTGATCGGCTCGTCCCGGAACAGGTCTTCGGTCCGGGCCTTGACCGACCGGTTCTGACTTCCCGCGGCGAACACCACGGTGTCGTGGACCAGCACCTCGGGGTCGACGTACGTCGGCGCCTCGACGAGCGAGCCGAGCGGTGGGAACGCCCCCAGCTCCACCGAGGGGAAGTGTCGCTCGAGCTCGTCCTCGGACGCGAGCTTGGCGTGCGGGTCGCCGGTGGCGTCCCGGACCAACCGCATGTCGACCCGGCGGGACGCCGGCACCACTGCCAGCGCGTGACCGGAGGCCGTGTCCAGGACCAGGGTCTTCACGACCTCATCGGCCGCGATCCCCAAAGCGCGGGCCTCGTCGATCGACGTGTACGTCCGTTCATGGTCGATCACCTCGAACGGGACCCCTCGCTGCTCCAGGAACTCGGTGACGGTGGCCACTGGCGCCTCCTTTCCACCGAGCGTACTCCGATCCCCAACCGGCGGCACCGGCCGCCCTCCCGGATAGCGAAGGCCTCCTCCTCGGAGGAGGGGCCTTCGCTTCGCTCCCTCAGGAAACCGCGGGCGCCGGCTCCTTCTTCGCGCCGTTGCCCGTGGCGATCTCGACCTCCGGCGGCACTCGGCGAGCGTGACGGAAGCCGAGAACGGCCAGGACCGCCATGATCGCCGACGAGACCGGCGAGCTCCTCGTTCTCGGGATCCGCGCGAGACGCTGTAGAGACCTCCGAGTAGGTCCTCCCGTCGGCCATGTCGTCGAGGTGGACGGCGATGTAGTGGTCGGCGTACGCCTTCGCCTGAACCCCCGTGAGCCTTCGATCCGATTCCGCGCGGCCCGTCCGCCCACCTCACCCGGGGCACGGGGTCGAAAGGGAACCAACCCGGTCCGTTCGCCCCTGTCCCTCCGGGCCCAGGGTCCCGCCGGAGGAGCCGACCATCGAGAGGCCGGTCAGTCGCGCCGGGTCAGGGGTCCCGGGCGTTCCGGGACGTTCGGCCCTCGGGCCGGCACCGACGGACGCCGAGGCTGGGGACAACCGACAGACGAGGTGCACCACGATGAGTCAGAGAGAGCATCGCGCCGGCCCGATCCTGATCGCCGGGGCCGCCACGGCGGCCGTCGTGGCGGTCGGCGTGGCCCTGATCGCTGCGCTGACGGGGACGCCCCCGACCGGAGCCCTGGCCCCGCGGCAGAGCGTGCCCGGATCGTCGGCGCACCAGCCGGACCCGACCTCGATCCGAACGGTCCTGGTCAGCGACACCCCGATCGATTTCGTGTCGGAGCCCGGCGGCGACGTTCGGGGGTTCCTGACCGATGGCGACATGCCGGACGCCGGAACGAGGGCCACCGTCCTGACCGACGAGAACTGTGCGCCGGACGAGCGGGGCGTCTCCCACTGCGTCAACCAGCTGGAGCTCGTGGGCGGAGACGTCCTCGAGGTGATCCATCACCATCGGATGAACGAGGTGCCCTGCCTGTCCCCCGGCGAAGCGGTCCTCGTCGAGCCGGTCGTGTAACCGCGCTCAGCGCCGGCGCCGGCGGCCCATGACCCCGCCGCCGCGGGACTGGAACACCATCCGGGGCGGCGCTACCGTCATGCCCTCCTTGGTGAACTCGTCCTCGAGCTTGAGACGGGCCGCCATCCGAGAGAGGTCACCCTCGTCGGTGGGGAGGACGAACGTCACCCCGGTGCCGGCGCGGCCGGCTCGAGCGGTCCGTCCGACGCGGTGCACGTAGCTCTTGTCGTCCTGGGGCGGGTCGTAGTTGACGACGTGGGTGACGTCGTCGAGGTCGAGGCCCCGGGCGGCCACGTCGGTGGCCACGAGCGTGTCGATACGGCCGTCCTCGAATCGGGACAGTGTTCGCTCCCGGGCCGGCTGGGTCATGTCCCCGTGCATCGCCGCGGCCCGCACGCCCCGCTGCTTCAGCCGCCGGGCCAGCCGGTCGGCGCCCCGCTACGTCCGGACGAACACCAGGTGCCGGCCGGACTCCTCCTCGAGGAGCTCCACCAGCCGGTCGACCCGGTCTGCCGGGGCCACCGGGATGAACCGGTGGTCGGCCTCGTCCACGGTCTGCCGGGGCGCCCGGACCTCGTGGAGAACCGGGTCGGTGGTGTACGCCCGAGCCAGCCGACCGACCTC
>JBQGDK010000051.1:0-5153 GCA_052039025.1 Actinomycetota bacterium | reverse complement strand
ATCTGGTTCGCGAACCGGCCCGAGCCCTGTGACGGGAAGTTCGTGAGCCGACTGTACCCCTACTGCGTCGCGGTCCCGGTGGGCTGGACCGCCGCGACGTCCAGGACGCCCACCGGGGCGCTGGATCGGTTCGAGCCCGAGAGCGAGGGCGCTGCCATCATCGTCCGTGCGGGCGAGGCGATCCCCGGGACCACGACGATCCAGTACGCCCAGGGGATCCGCCAGACGCAGGAGGCCCACGGCGTGGCTCTCGGCCCGGTGCAGACGATCCAGCTGGGCGACGGGTCCGAGGCCTTCGCCTGGCAGGCCGCGATGGAGTTCGAGGACGGGTCGATCCTGCAGCAGCGGATCGTGGCCCTGGTCCGGGATGGAATCGGGTGGCGGATCGCGCTCGGGGGCGACACCGAGAACTTCGACGAGGCCCGGTTCGCCTTCGAGGAGCTCCTGGCCACCTGGGACTGGAACGACCCGGCCTAATCGCGACCGGCCGGCGGATCGGCCGGTAGCATGGAGCGGATGCGGGTGGCCGTGCTGGGCGCCACGGGCGCCGTGGGCCGGGAGATGCTCCGAACCCTGGAGGAGCGCCGGTTCCCCCTGGACGAGGTGGTGCCGCTGGCCTCACCGCGCTCGGCGGGGGTCCGGCTCCCGTTCGCTGGCCGGGACGTCGAGGTGCGAACGGTCGAGCGCGCGGCGTTCGAAGGGATCGATCTCGCGCTGTTCTCCGCTGGGGCCGAGGCCTCCCGCGAGTGGGCGCCGCCCGCGGTGGAGGCGGGGGCTGCGGTGGTCGACAACTCCTCGGCGTTCCGGATGGAGCCCGACGTGCCGCTGGTCGTTCCCGAGATCAACCGGGCCGCCATCGACGGACACCGCGGGATCGTGGCCAACCCGAACTGCACCGCGATCACCGCGCTGATGGCGGTGGCCCCGATCCACCGGGCCGCCGGGCTGACCAGGCTCGTGGCGTCCTCGTACCAGTCGGTCTCGGGGGCCGGCCACCGTGGGGTGGCCGAGCTCGTCGAGCAGGTGGAGAAGCTCCGGGGCGCCGAGGAGGACCTGGCCCGGCCGGACCCCGACGCGCTCCCCTCCGGCGAGGTGTTCGGCCGGACCATCGCCTTCAACGTGATCCCCCGGGGCGGTACGTTCGACCCCGACGGCGCCACCACCGAGGAGACGAAGTTCGTCAACGAGACCCGGAAGATCCTCGGACTGCCCGGTCTCGAGGTGGCGGTGACGGTCGTACGGGTCCCGGTGGTCGTGGGTCACTCGGTCTCGATCTACGCCGAGCTTGGGGAGGAGCTCTCGGCGGAGGCCGCCCGGGCTGCGCTGGCGGCGTTTCCGGGGGTTGAGGTCGTCGACGACCCGCTCGGGGATCGCTTCCCGACCCCGCTCGACGCGGCCGGCCGGGACGACATCCTGGTCGGGCGGATCCGGTCGGGCCCCCGCCCGCGGTCGATCCAGCTGTTCGCCTCCGGGGACAACCTCCGGAAGGGGGCCGCGCTGAACGCGGTCCAGATCGCCGAGGCGCTGACCGTCAGGTAGCCGCGGGCGGCGGCGGATCCTTCTCGCACGACGTCTCCTTCTCGGCGTCGCACGTGTCGGTGCCGCCGTCGCCGTCGGCCTGGTCCCGGATCCCCCCGCCGCCGATCAGCGTGTCGGCCCCGGGCCCGCCGAGGAGCGTGTCGTCTCTGCCGGCCGCACCCAGGAGCGTGTCGTTCCCTCCCTCACCTCGCAGGAAGTCCTGGCCCCCGCCGCCATGGGCGAAGTCCGATCCGCCGCCACCGGAGAACGTGTCGGTGCCGCCTCGGCCCCGAAACTCGTTCGGCCCTTTGGTGCCGACCATGGAATCGTTGCCGGTGCCGCCGATCACGTTCTCGCACGAGATCTTGATCGTGTCGCCCTCGCCCCTGCCTCCCCGAAGGGTGGGGTCGCCGTCATCGCCCGTGTCCTTGTCGATCTCGGCGATGACCGGCCCGGTGCGCTCCTCGTAGGAGACCGTGTCGACGCCGACGTTACACACGAACGTGTCGGCCTGGGTTCCGCCGTTCAGCGTGTCGTCGCCGGACCCGCCGTCCAGGACGTCCTTGCCGGCGTCGCCGCAGATCACGTCGGTGCCGCCCAGCCCGTTGATCCGGTCGTTCCCCTCCCTGCCCACGATGACGTCGTCGCCATCGGTGCCGGTGAGCACGTCGGGGCCCTTGGTCCCCTGGATCGTGGCCGGCTCGCCGAGGCACTCCGTGGCCTGTCTCAGGGCGGCCGGCGAGGGGCCGGCCAGGGCGAGTGCCAGTAGCGCGGGGAGGAGCCGTCTCACGGCTCGACCTCCTCCGCCGGGAGCGCCACCGCCTCGTCCGCCGGCCGCTCGCGGCGGCTGGTCAGGTATGCCCCCGCGATGATCAGGGCCACCCCGGCCAGGGCCATGGCCGTGACGTTCTCGTCGAGGAACACCACGCCGAGGACCAGCGCAACGACCGGGATGAAGTAGATCTGCACCGAGCCCCGCGTTGGCCCGGCTCGCCCGAGGAGCGTCGAGCTCGCCACGTAGGCGAGCCCGGTCCCGAACACCCCGAGCACCACCATGGCCAGTGCGCTGGGCCAGGCCCACCGCGAGTCCGGCAGGGCCGCCAGCCCGAACGGGAGGACCGCGGCCAGCGCCACGAGCTGGGCCCGGACGATCACCGGCAGCGCGCCGTACCTCTGCTGGAGCGGCACCATGATGTTGGCCGCCAGCCCGTACAGGACGGTGGCCGTCAGCGCCAGGGTCGTCCCCAGAACCGTCCCCCCCGAGCCGCCCGCCGACGAAAGGCTCACCAGCACCACGCCGGCGAACCCCACCCCGAGCCCGATCCCCTGGAGCGGCCCCGGGAGCCGGCGAAGGAAGATGGATGCGAAGAGGGCCGCGAACAGCGGCACGGCTCCGTTGATCATCCCGGCGCTGGAGGAGGCCACCCCGAGGTCCTGGGCGATCGGGAAGAGCAGCAGCGGGATGGCCGTCCACACGAACCCCAGGAGCACCACCCGGGGCCAGTCCTCCCGGGCCACCGGCGCGCGGCTCCGGCGGATGAACCCGAGGGCCAGGGCGCCCAGCACGATCCGGACCGTGGCGATCACGGGAGGCCGGAACGCCTCAAGCCCGATGTCGATCCACAGGAACGAGGAACCCCACATGAGGGCCACCGCGGACAGCAGCCCCCACTCGGTCGGGCCGAAGGCCTCGGGACGGGTGCCGGGGGCGGTGGAGAGGACGCGACCGCGCGCCATGGATGGCGAGGGTATCAGGCTAGGTCGTCTTCACCAGCAGGACGTGGCACGGCGCACGCCGGGCCACCCGGCTGGG
This sequence comes from Actinomycetota bacterium, assembly GCA_052039025.1. GTDB lineage: Bacteria > Actinomycetota > UBA4738 > UBA4738 > CALAEC01 > CALAEC01. The sequence continues at coordinate 1,822 of JBQGDK010000051.1, read as the reverse complement.
CACGCTGGCCATGAACCGCCGCGCCCCCGTGAGGCCCTTGTTGCCCAGGACCAGGAGGTCGGCCGATCGCTCGGCGGCGGTCCGGACGATGCCCTCGGCCGCATCCCCCTCCGTGACGTGGAGCTGGTCCGCGTTCGCGTCCACGGCCTCGGCCAGGGCGCGGCCGGCGGCCACGGCCCGATCGGCGGTCGGCGACCGGTCGGTGGCCAGGAGGATCAGCCGGTACGGGGCGCTGGGCTCGTCCTTGATGGTGTTCACGATGAGGACATCGCACGGCGCCCGCTGGGCCACCCGCCCGGGCACGGTCCCCATGAGCACCCGCCGGGAGCCCATGCCCCGGTTCCCCACCACGATCAGGTCGGCCCCTTCGTCCCGGGCCAGCCCCACCAGGTTGCCCGCGGCCTCCCCGGTGCGCAGGACCGGCCTGGGTGAGGCGCCTGCCGCCTCCGCGCAGGCGTCCCGGAGGACACTGGCCCCCATCCGCCCGGGGGAGGTCGAGTCGCCGCCGCGCTCCGGGTCCGCGTGGGTCACCAAGAGTTCGGCCCCGACGGTCTGGGCCAGCCAGGCGGCGTGGCGAACGGCCCGCGTGGCCGAGTCGGAGCCGTCGGTCCCAACCACGATCCGCCGATACGGCGTCACGGGCCGAACGGGCAGGCGCAGGGGATCCGGCCGCACTTCGGGCAGCCGGCCTCGTACCGGGCCGCGGCCTCCCCCAGATCGACGCCTGCCTGGTTCGCCAGCGAGGCCAGCCAGGCCAGGACGTCCGAGACCTCCTCTGTCCTCGCTCCTCGGTCCTCGTTCCGGAGGGCCCCGGCGAGCTCGCCGATCTCCTCGACGAGCCGGCGGAAGGTGGCGTCACGGCCCCGGCGCTCGTCGCGTTCCAGATAGGTGCGACGCATCAGGTCCTGGAACTCGGCCAGGTCCACCGGCGGCCTCCTCGTGGTCGGGACGGCGGGATTTGAACCCGCGACCTCAGCGTCCCGAACGCTGCGCGCTACCAAGCTGCGCTACGTCCCGTCGCGCCCCTGGGGCGCGCTCACGATTGTACGCGACCCGATCCGGACCGTGCCGCGCATCCCGTACGCCCAGTGGCCCGGGAGGTGACAGCCGAACAGGAGGGTGCCCGGCTCATCGAAGCGGTACGTGGTCGCGGCGGTCTCCCCGGCCGGGACCGAGACCTCGCCCGGCTTGGCGTGGTGGGGCTCCTCGCCGACCTCATGGATCCGCTGAACTTCCGCGTCGCCGAGGATGAACTCGTGATGGATGGGGTCCCCGTTCCGAAGCACGAATCGAACGGTCTCGCCGGCGTTGACGACGACGGCGTTCGGTGTGAATCGCGAGTACCGGAGGCCGATCTCCACGGTCCTGATCCCGCCGTCACCGGGAGCGCAGGCCCCGGCGGCCGCCACCAGGACGGCCGCCAGGGCGACGCCGAGGGTCCGTCGGGCGGTCACGCCGCCGCACGGGCTCGGCGCCGGGCCCGGGCGGCGACCAGCAGCCCGAGCCCGCCGAGCACGACGGCGGCGATCCACCTCGGCGGGCTCACCGCGTCGACCGGGGCCCCGACGAGCCCCGCATCGACCGGTGAAGGGTCTCCGCTCTCGGTCGCGTCGATGGCCAGGTCGTACCGCAGCTCGTTCGCCTCCTCGGCCACCCGGAGGTACGACAGCCACATCCCCTGGGTGGGGAGCCACCCCATCCCCCGGTCACTCGCCAGGTCGGACAGCAGGAACGGCGAAGCCGGCTCGTCCCGGATCAGGGTCAGGCCGTCCCGCTCGACCGCGGCGCCGGAGCCGTCCGGGCCGGGCAGGAGCTCCGGCCG
>JBQGDK010000050.1:0-12576 GCA_052039025.1 Actinomycetota bacterium | reverse complement strand
GGATGGCGACGATGTCTTCGTGCATTTCAGCGCCATCCAGGGCGAGGGCTACAAGAGCCTCGAGGAGAACCAGAAGGTCGAGTTCGACGTGACCCAGGGCCCCAAGGGCCCCCAGGCCGCGAACGTGCGCCCCGTGGCGTAACGACCGGAAGGTGTGGAGGGCCCGTCGCCGAGCGCGGCGGGTCCTTCGCTATTCGTGCAGGACCGGGCAGGTCAGCGTTCGGCTGACCCCGGCCACCGACTGGATCGCCTGGATCACCATGCGGCCGAGGTCGTCGAGGCTGTTCGCTTCGGCCTGGGCGATGACGGCGTAGGGCCCGGGGACCGCCTCGGCCGTCAGCACCCCCTTGAGCCCGGCGATCTCGCCGGCCACGTCGCCGATCACGCCGACGTCGGTCTGGATCAGGATGTAGGCGACCACTACGGCACCGCGGGGGCCGGCATCGGCTCCGGCTCGCGGCGGCGGCGCCACGGCCAGTACTCGAGGATCACCGCCCCCACCCCGAACGCCGCGATGAGGATCCCCAGGACGATGCCCACCACCGGGATCGAGAACAGCACCACCACGATCAGGACCCCCAGCGCCAGGGCGATCCACCGCCTGGACCGCTCGGTCCCCACCGCCAGGCGACCCAGGAACATGCCCACCACCACCTGGGCCCCGAAGAACACCAGGAGCCAGAACAGGAACGTGACCACGGCGATGAGGGTGAAGCTGCCCCACACCGTCGCGCCGAGCAGCGTCTCCAGCTGGAGCAGGCCGAAGGCGATCGACAGCAGGATCATCACCAGGAAGATCACCACGACCAGCACGACGACCCCGATCGCGCTCAGGAAGCCCACGCCCAGGCTGGCCCAGGGCCGATCGCGGAGGGTTGCGGCGGCGCCGTCCACCGCCCGCGGGACGAGCCACAGGAGCAGCAGGCCGATCAGCAGGATGGTCACGAACCGCTCCAGCGCGTACAGGCCCCGATCGGCAAAGGTGGGCTCCCCCCGCTCGACCACGTTGACCTCCTCGGTGCCGCCGATCGTCCCGGTCCGGTCGTAGGCCCCGGTCGAGCCGACCACGTTCCCCTCGACCGTCCCCTGGAGGGAGGTCTGGCCCGTGCCGAACAGGAAGTCCTCGCTGACCGTGCCCGACGAGGACAGCGTGATCTGTCCCGCGCCCACCGACAGGTCCTCGCCCACGGACCCGGTGACCAGGACCCGCCCGGCACCGATCCTGGCGTCGCCGGTCACCTCCCCGGAGATGTCGGCGTTGCCCGATCCGACCAGGAGGTCGCCGCCCACGCTGCCGCTCACGGTCACGTTGCCGCCGGAGGCCACCAGGTCCCCCTCGACGGTTCCCTCGATCCGGACGAAGCCGGCGGAGGCGTACAGGTCGGTGGTCACGGTCTCGCCGGCCTCCACCACCACATCGCGGCCGGTCCGGAACTTGCCGCCGAGCCGGATCTCCTGGGCGAAGGCCACCGTCGAGCCGAGGAGCACCACCAGGCCGCCGAGCACGGCCCAGAGGACGCGCCGGCGTCCGGGCTTCTTCGAGCTCACGCCCCCATCCTCCGCCCGGCGCGCCGTGAGAGTCAAACGGCCATGTCAGCGGGCCCTGCCGAGATGCAGCGGAGGGGTCGTAGCCTCACGCTGTCGTTCGTCACCGTTATGGCCATCACGAACGGGATCCTGTTCACAGCCCTGACTCTCGTCTACAGATCAGCGAGCTGATCTCCAAGTCCGGTCTCAGGATCCTCCAGCGAGTCGATCGAAGTGGGAGGGGGTGCGACCCCGTACCACGTCGGTCCCCGGAGCCATCTCCTTGATCCACGCGAGGGCCAGCGGCAGCTCCACCAGCGTGGCCCCGATCCCCGGCGCCGGCCCCGAACCGATCGGGGCTCCGGACGGGCCGTAGACCATCCAGCCGCCACCGCTGTCGATCGTGATGAGGAAGACCCGATTCTCGTCGGCCCTGGTCCTGGCCACGAACTCCGGAACCTCGACGTCTCCGGTGGCCCACACGACGACGGACGCCCCTCGGAGCATCAGCGTCCTGACCTCCTCTGGGACCAGCCCGCGGTCGCCGGCCAGGAGACCGATCAGGCCCTCGCCGACCCGGAGGATGGCTCCAGAGGTGCGATCGCCCTGGCCCAGGGCGATGACGTGGTCGCCTCCCGTGTCGATCACGTCGACCAGCCCACCAGTCCGACTGCGGAGCGTTAGGTCCGGCGCGAGCTCCGCCACGACCTCGTCCCGTACCGGCTCTCCGGAGAGGATGGCCACCCGAAACGCCCTCGCCGGCGGCGGGCTGGCCAGGATCTCGGCGATCGGCAGGGATCCGAGTGGAGCGGACAGGTCCGGGTACCCGCTGGGGTCGCGGGCGACGGGCGGACCGGGCGCTGCGCCGGGGTCGATGTCCGCCACGATGATCTCCCCCTCGTCGGGGCTCGCCTCCGCCAGCCGCCCCCCATCCGGTCCGAAGATCGACGAGCGACCCGCGTACGAGGCGATCCCGGCCTCCGCGCCGCACTTGTTGGCCACTGCCAGGAACGCCCCGTTCTCGCAGGCCCGCGCGGCCAATAGGTACTCGACCTGGGAGTTGGTCCCGGCCGGTGACAGGACCAGGGCCGTCGGATCGAGCAGCAGGCGAGCTCCCGCAACGGCCAGCCGCCGGGGAACCTCCATCATCCGGGCATCGGCGCAGACGAACATCCCGGCGTCCGCCTCCTGCAGCCGCACGACGCCGCCCGGCGTCCCGGGACGGAACCAGCGAGAGTCGAAGTGCCACAGGAAAGCCTTGTCCACGCTCGCAGCCGGTCGGCCACCCGGGTCGAACAGGATGGCCGAATTGAAGAGGGCATCACCCTCGGGGCGAGCGAGCCCCACGGCCAGCCACACCCCGGCTCGGGACGCCACCTCCGCGAACGCATCCCGGCCACCCTCGAACCACCTCGGGTCGAGGTACGGGCCCGCGTCGTGGAGCACGTACCCCGGATAGGTGGCCTCCGGAAGGACCACCAGCTCGGCGTCACGCGCTGCGTCCGCGGCAGCCGTGAGGGCCTCCTCCAGGGCCCGGTCCGCCTCGGAGACGTCCCGGGCCCGGAGCTGCACGCACGCGATCCGCACGGTCTCGCCCGATCAGACGGCCGCGACCGCCTCGACCTCGAGGAGGAAGTCCGCGGAGACCAGGCGGTCCACCACCACGAGCGTGTTCGGCGGATACCCGCCGTCGGGATAGAAAGCGTCGAAGAGCTCCCGGCGAACCCGGTAGAAGTCCTCGATGTGCTCGGCCCCGACGACGTACGTGGTGAACTTGGCGACGCTCCGCGGCTCCGCCCCTCCGGCCGCCAGGGCCCGGGCCAGGTTGTCGAACACCTGTCGCATCTGGGCCTCGAAGTCGCCCTTCCCCACGAGCTCGCCGCCCGCGTCGATCGCCACCTGGCCGGCCACGAACAGAAGCTGTGCCCCGGCCACCCTGCTCACGTGGGAGTAGTGGCCGATCGGGGGGGCGAGCCCCTCCGGCCGGAGCATCACCGGTTCATTCATGCATCCTCCTCTCGGGCGTCTGCCACGGCGCACACGTTGCGCAGGACGCCGATACCCTCGACCTCCATCTCCATCACATCGCCGTCCGACAGGAAGACGGGCGGCGTGCGGAACGCACCGACCCCGAGCGGGGTTCCCGTCGCCAGGATGTCTCCGGCGTTGAGGGTGAACGACCGGGACAGAATGGCGACGAGATCGACGACCCCGAAGACCATCTCGGCCGTGGTGGAGTCCTGCATGTGCCGACCGTTGACCCGAGAGCGGACGGCCAGGTGTTGAGGGTCAGGGATCTCGTCGGCAGTCACGGCGATGGGTCCGAGCGGACAGAACGTGTCTAGGCCCTTGGCCCGCAGCCACTGGTCCTCGTCCCGCTGGATGTCGCGAGCGGTGACGTCGTTGAGCACGGTGTAGCCGAAGATCCCCGCTCGGGCCTCCTCCGGAGCGGCATCCCGAAGGGTGGCCCCGATGATCACGGCCAGCTCAGCCTCCCAGTCGACCTCCGACGTCACGGCGGGACTCCAGCGAACCTCGTGACCGTGGCCGCACAGGGCCGAGGTCAGCTTCGGGAAGAGGACGGGAGTCGTGGGCGGTTCCACCCCGAACTCGCGGCAGTGGTCGCGGTAGTTGAGGCCCACCGCCACGATCTTCCCGGGACGCAGGATGGGTGGTGCCAGCGCCGCTTCGTCCCCGGCCGCGTCGCCCTCGCCCGCCATCAGCCGGGCCTCGAGGTCCTTCCGGGTCAGGGTCATGCGTTGGGAGTCCTGGATGAGAGCGTCGAGGGTGCCACCGAGCGTGATCCTCCGACCGTCGGCTTCGGCGAACAGGACGGGTTCCCCGACCGGGGAGAGTGCATGCCCGAACCTCATCGCATCCAGGCGAGGGCCCGCCGCTCCAGCGGCGTGAACACCAGGGCCTCGAAGGCCCTCAGCACCAGGATGAAGATGAGGGCCAGGGCGATCATGTGGTCGGGTTGGAGCAGTCGGAACGAGAGGTAGATCTGAGCTCCGATTCCTCGCGGCTGGGTGAGCGCCTCGACCAGCACCACCAGCTTCCAGGAGAAGGCGAAGCAGGTGCGGGCCGCCGCGAGCAGCGATGGCGCCACCTGGCGGGCCACCACGTCCGCGAGGTACCGGCCACGGCCCAGCCGGTAGACCGAGCTCATCTCGTCCAGGCCTCGGTCGCGGCTCCGGACCCCGCTCACGACGATGTTCACCACGAAGGGCGTGAGGGCCACGATCATGGCGATGAGCCCCGACGACTCGTCGGTCCCTAGCACCAGGATGGCCACGATGATGTACACGGGGTCCGGAACGGCCAGTGCCAGGACCACGATGGGGCGGAAGAACGCCGTGATGCGCCGGCTGAGCCCCATGGCCGCTCCCAGGGCGATCCCGATCGCCGTCGCCCCGGCGAACGCGATGAGGATCCGCCGGAGCGTGATGGCGATCTCCGCGTAGACGCTCGGGTCGGTCACATCCTCGACGAAGGCGATGGCGATCTCCGCGAGCGAGGGGACCCATCCGTCGGAGGCGAACGTCGCCAGCTGCCACACGACCAGGGCGAGGAGAACAGCCGCACCGAAGGCCTTGGCTCGGTCGAGCCGACTCCCGGCGGCGGGGCCCAGCGCCCGGGAGGGAACCGACACTAGGCCCCCTCGTCCGTGGGTGTGTCGTCCTCGCTGTATCCCCACACGCCCATCACCCGATCCACGATCCGTCCTTCCAGCTCGGTGAGGTGGGGATCCTCGTACCCGCGAGGACGTCTGAGCGGCACGGCGACCACATCGAAGACCCGGGCGGGACCGCGGGTGAGGATGTAGATCCGATCGGCCAGGAACAGCGCCTCCCGGATCGAATGGGTCACGAAGACGATGGTCTGGCCGCTCTGCTGCCAGAGCTCGGCCAGCTGCTGGCGCATCAGCCGGGCCGTCACCTCGTCCAGCGTGCTAAACGGCTCGTCCATGAGGACGACCGCGGGATGGATGGCCAGGGCTCGGGCGATCGAGACCCGCTGCCGCTGGCCACCGGACAGTCGCATCGGCCAGGTGTCCCGGAACCGCTCGACGTGGAGCATCCCCAGGTACCGGTCGATCCGCTCCTCGATCTCCCGCGGAGGAACGTCGGCGGACTGGAGGACCGTGCGGAGGTTCTGGCCAACGGTTCGCCATGGGAGGAGGCGGTGGTCCTGGAACACGTATCCGATGCGGGGGGACTCGCCGTCGATGGCCCCGCCCGCCGGCCGCCCCCCGATGTCGATGCGGCCGGAGTCAGGTTGCAGCAGGCCGGCCATGACGTGGAGGAGGGTTGACTTCCCACAGCCGCTGGGTCCGAGGACGGCCACGAACTCGCCCCTCTCCACCACCATGTCGAGATCCTCGATGGCCGTGTTCTCACGGTCGTAGGACACTCGCAACCGTTCCACGGTGATGTAGTCACCCGTCCTGGTCTTGGGGGCCGCCGCCGTGCTCTGCTCGGTCACGCCACCGCCTCCCCAGCCGCCGTCTCCCTGGCCGTGGCCCGCCACCGCAGGATCCGCCGCTCCGCCGGGAGCAGCAGGAGGTACTCGGTGCCCAGCAGGATGAGGATGAACAGGAGCAGCCACAGCATCGCATCGACCAGGAGGAACCTGTCGAAGGCCCGAGCGAACCGAGCGCCCATCCCCGTATTCACCGCGAAGAGCTCCGCCAGCACGACCACCTTCCAGGCATGGGCGTATTCGTTCCGGAGCGCGGCGAAGGTGTAGGGCACGAGGTGGGGTCCGGCCACATGCCGGGCATGGGCCATCGGTCCCAGGCGGTACACATGGCTCATCTCGTCCAGGCGGTGGTCGGCTGCCCGGAGACCCTGATACAGCGTGAGGGCCACGAACGGAAACGTGATGATGCCCACCACGAAGTACACGCCCACCTCCGACCGCTTGAAGATGAACAGGGCCAGGAGCGCGGCGATCGTGCTCGGAACACCCAGCATCAGGCTCACGTACCGGTCGACCACGCCGCCCCAGAGCCCGCCACGGTTCATGACGTACGCGGCCAGGAAGCCCGCCACCATGGAGATGGCCAGTGCTCCGAACACCCGGGCCACGGTGGCCAGCACGTCGGGCCAGATCTCCTCCTCGGTGAGGAAGGTGGGGATCTGGGAGAGGACCTCGCCGATGGGCGGCACGAAGGTCGTGGTCTGGCTCCCCACCCAGTACAGGAGGACCAGCGAGGCCAGGCCGAGCCCCCCGAGGGCGAGATCGAGTGCCCGTGAGGCCCGTCGCTCCATGCTCAGGCCGAGCCTACCTCCCGAAGTAGTCCTCCAGGATGACGGCCACCGGCTCCTCCGCGGTCTCCTCGATCAGGATGTCGTGCTGGGCGAACAGGGCCAGGTAGTCGTTCAGTCCCTGGATATCCTCCTCCGTCCAGGTGCTCCCGAAGCAGGGCAGATCCACGCAGTAGTCGATGAACGCTTCCAGCTCCTCGTCGCTCTTCAGCTCCAGGAACGACTGGTACGGCTCTTCCCGGAGGATCTCGTAGTTCGATTCCTCGAGGACCGCGATCCCATCCATCCAGGCGTCGCGGATGCCGATGGCGATGTCCTCGTTCTCCGCGAGCCAGTCCTCCCGGGCCGCCAGGTTCGTCAGCCACGGGGACCATCCCCCGGTGTGCTCCGCCCATGCCTTCGCGGGCTCGAAGAGGTACCGTCCCGGGGTCTCCAGCACGGCCCGGAGCGCCAGGGGCTCGAAGTCGAAGATGGCCTCGACCTCGCCGTTCTTGAGCAGCTCGGGAAGGGCTTCGGGGCCCGCCTCGCGCAGGTCGTACTCGGAAAACACGTCGAGGTCATAGATCTCCCGAAGCATGAGGGCGATCGTCGACGTGGTCCCCGAGTCAACGCCGAAGTGTCCGACCCGCTCCCCGACGAGGTCGGTGGGATCCTGATACGGGGACTCCTCGGGGACCACGATCCCCGTCATCATGTTGAGGCCTGGGGCGAACAGGACGGCCTCGTGGCCCTCTTGCTGCACGATGGTCATGTTGATCCCGTCCTGCTCCATGGCGATATCGCTCTCGCCGATCAGGAAGGTGTTGGTTGCCGCGTCCGGATCGACCGCCAGGTACTCACCGATGAATCCGTTCTCGACATCGAAGCCCTCTTCCTGCATCACCAGCAGAGGCAGCGCCGCGGGGTCGGCGGGGAACCCCTGGAACACGATGGTGGGACGCCCTCCCTCTCCGCCGGCTTCCTCACCTTCCTCTCCACATGCCGCACTGATGAGGGCCACCACGCCGAGCAGCGCCGCGGTCCGGAACCAGGAGCTCTTCATCCGACCCTCCTCTCCTCAGTACACCGCCACCCGGATCGGGGTGGGATTGAAGCCGTTGCACGGGTTGTTCTCCTGGGGGCAGGCAGAGATCGACACCAGGAGGTCCATCTCAGCCCGCAGATCGATGTGGTCGCCGGGCTTGGACACGGGTTCCTTGTCGATGGCCACGTGGCCCTCGTTCTCGACCGGGTAGTCGAGGAAGATGTTGAAGCACATGGGGATGTCCTTCCGCTCGAGGCCCCACGGCCGGATGGAAGCCTCGAAGTTCTCCATGCATCCGGGCTTGGCCTTCTCCTCGCCGTACCGGAGGATGTCCAGCGGCAGCGAGCAGGAGCCGCAGATCAGATCGTTGACGCCGACCGTGTCCTCGACGATCGTCATCATCGGGTTGGCCTGGTCGGAGTACAGGATGTGGCCGGCCGTGACGTAGATGGTTCCGTTGATCTTGGCCGTGTGGGCGGCCCAGAATTTCTCGGCGAGGTTGTGGAGCTTGTAGCAGATGAGGTCGACCGCCTGCTCCCCCTCCACGTCCTCGATCCGGAGGGTGCGCCCCTTCTCCATCTCGAACGCCGTGTACCCGCGGGCGGGGACGATCTCGTCCCGGATGGAGGGCGAGGGGAGTTCGGTGAGCTTCGTGGTCACGCGGTTGCCTCGTTCCCTATATAATATGCAGGATCGTATACGATATGGCTGCCTCTGAGTCAAGCGATCCCTCTCCGCCAGAGGCCCCGGGCGGGACTATCTCGGCGGTCGAGCACGTGTACCGGCTGACCCGCGCCGCCATCCTTCGGGGAGAACACGCCCCCGGCTCTCCACTGCGGATCCAGGAGCTGGCCGAGCGCGGGGGGGTCAGCGCCATCCCCGTCCGGGAAGCCCTCCGGCGCCTCGAGGCGGAACGGCTGGTGGAGTCGGTGGCGAACAAGGGGGCCCGCGTCGCCGAGCTCTCGTTCCCCGACCTCGCCGACGCGTATCGACTGCGCACGCTCCTCGAGGTCGAGGCGGTCCGTCTGGCCCTGCCGAGCCTGACGGAGGAGGATCTGATAAGGGCCAGGGCGCTGAAGGACGAGATGACCCGGCTGTTGGCCGGGGGCTCAGAAGACGAGGGGCACGAAGCGCACCGTCGGCTCCATTTCCTCTTCTACGAGAAGGCGGGCTCGACGTGGCTCCTTCACGTGATCGGCACGATCTGGGATCACACCGAGCGGTACCGACGTCTGGCCCTGAAGTGGGGGCTCGACTCCGAGGATCTCGGTCGGCAGCACGGCGAGATGCTCGATGCGCTCGAGGATCGAGAGCTGGGCCGGGCCATCGGTGGGGTGCGCCGGCACTTCGAGAGTCCCGTCCGGGCCATCGAGCAGCGGGTGCGGCGCGAGCAGCAGGGCACCGAGGCTGCGGACCGCTAGAGTCTCCACCTCTTCACGCCCCGATCATTGACGGCCGAATGCGACATTCGCCCCGGTTCGGGTGGGTGGCTCCCGAGCAGCGTGCGAGGTACGCTGGCGCGGGTCTCGGGGCGTGGGAGGGGTCATGGAAGGGAAGCCGGACGTCCCTGCCGTTGACGCCACCACGATCCAGACCTTCCTGATCGCAGACGTCCGCGGCTACACCCTGTTCACCCAGGAGCGCGGGGACGAGGCCGCCGCCAAGCTGGCCGCCAAGTTCGCCCGGATCTCCCGGGAAGCCGTCCAGCGCCGCGGCGGCACGGTGATCGAGCTCCGGGGGGATGAGGCCCTGGCGGTGTTCGCCTCGGCCCGCCAGGCCGTCCTGGCTTCCGTGGAGCTCCAGGAGCGGCTGGTCGAGGAGACCGTCGACGACCCCGAGCTGCCCTTGCCGGTGGGGATCGGGCTCGACGCCGGCGAGGCGGTTCCGGTCGAGAGCGGGTACCGGGGCGGGGCGCTCAACCTGGCCGCTCGGCTGTGCGGGGAGGCCGGTCCCGGGGAGATCCTGGCCAGCCGGGGCGTGACCCACCTGGCTCGGAAGGTCGAGGGGGTCCGCTACGTCGACCGCGGACGGGTCCAGCTCAAGAACCTGACCGAGCCGGTCGAGGTGGTCCGGATCCTGACCGAGGGCGCCGACCCGGCCGAGCGTCTGCGGACGGCGGTTCCGCCTGGCGGCCCACCCCCGAAGCGCTCCCGGCGGAACGTCCTGGTGGCGGCGGCCGTGGCCCTCGCCCTGGTGGTGGCGGCCACCATCGTCATCGTTTCCGCCGACGAGGAGCCGACCATCGAGGCGGGCTCCGTCGGCTTCCTCGACGCCTCCGGCGAGCTCGAGGGCGCGACCTTCATCGGTGACCTCCCCCGGGGGCTGACTCGAGGGGCCGGGGCCGTGTGGGTCGTGGATCAGGAGAGCCGGGCCGTGCTGCGGGTGAACCCCTCGACGTACCGGGTCGAGGAGCGGGTCCCCGTGGGGGCCGGGCCGAGCGGCATCACCACCGCCGCCGGGTTCGTGTGGGTGGCCAACACCGACGATCGGACCGTCTCGGTGATCGACCCGGACGCGCATCGCGTCGTGCAGACGGTGGTGGTCGGGAACGGGCCGGCCGGGATCGTGGCGGAGGGGGATCGCGTGTGGGTGACGAACAGCGTCGACGCCACGGTGACGGAGATCGATGCCGCCACCGGCGAGGTGGTGGAGACGTCCCCCGTCGGAGAGCGTCCGGTCGCCGCGGCGGTCGGTCGAGGCGCGGTCTGGGTGGCCAACGCCTCCAGCGGCACCGTCAGTCGGGTGGTCCCCGGACAGGGAGAGACGCAGACGATCCCGGTCGGCCGCGGACCGGCCGCGGTCGAGTTCGCCGAGGGATCGCTGTGGGTGGCCAACGCCGAGGACGGGACCGTGACCAGGATCGACCCGGCCACCGCGTCGGTCACCGGCACCGAGCGGGTGGGGAACGAGCCCGTGGCCCTGGCCGCCGCCGCCGGCTCGATCTGGGTGGCCACCGCTCGGGACGGCGCCGTGGCCGCGATCGACCCGGAGACCACCCAGGTGACCGAGGTCCACGAGGTCGGGAACGAGCCCCGAACGCTGGCGGCGACCGAGGACGGCGTGTGGGTCGGCGTCGAGGCGTCCCCGGCGCTGCACCGTGGTGGAACGCTTCGTCTTGACTCGGAGGAGGGGGTCTCGATCGACCCTCACGGCATGGACCTCGGCGCGGTCACCGTGCTGTCATCGGTGTACGACGGGCTGGTGACCTACCGGCGGGCCGGCGGTTCGGGCGGCACCACGGTGGTGCCGGACCTCGCGGTGTCCATCCCCGTCCCCACGGACGACGGACAAGCCTACACGTTCACCCTCCGTGACGGGATCCGGTACTCGAACGGGCAGGTGGTCTCACCGCGGGACGTGGTGGCGACGTTCGAGCGCATCCTCACCGCTCGGAGGAGCTACGGGAAGGCGCTCCTCGAGGGAAGCGAGCTGGTCGGCGGGGAATCGTGCACCCCGGAGGACCCCCCCGCCTGTAACCTGTCGGAGGGCGTGGTGGCCGACCAGGCGGCCGGAACCGTGACGTTCCACTTCGTGCGCCCGGCCCCGGATTTCCTGAGGATCCTGGCCACCACCTTCTTCGCCATCCTCCCCTCCGGGACCCCGATCGACCTGGAAGGCCAGCCGGTCCCGGGCACGGGGCCGTACATGCTCGCCGAGGTCGGGGAGGACGGGTCGATGGTGCTGGAGCGAAACCCCATGTTCCGCGAATGGTCCGCGGATGCGCAGCCCGCGGGGTTCGCGGATCGGATCGAGGTCTCGGCCGGTGTCGATCGGGAGGAGCAGACGGCCAGGGTCGAGGAGAATGAGGCGGACTTCACGCTCGACGGCGTGCCGCCGGATCTGTTCGAGGAGCTGGAACGACGCGCCTCGGACCGGCTGGTGAGGTCGCCGTTCTACGCGGTCTTCGCCGTGTCGCTCAACACCGCTGCGCAACCGTTCGATCAGTTGGAGGCCCGGCAGGCGGTGGCCTACGCGCTCGATCGGGCCGAGCTGGCCCGGATCACCGCGGAGACCACGGGCCTCCCGCTGGAGAGCCCGGTCACGTGCCAGATCCTCCCGCCGAACATCCCCGGCTATGCACCGTACTGTCCGTTCACCAGCCCGGGTGCCGAGGCCGGCTCGTGGGCTGGGCCGGATCTGTCACGGGCACGACAACTGGTCCAGCGGTCCGGAACGGCCGGTGCCGACGTGGTGGTCGCCGGCTCGCCCTACCTGGATGACGAGATCGGCAGGCGGATCACCACGATGCTCCGGGACCTCGGCTACCGGGCGAGGTTCCGGTTCGAGGAAACCGAGCTGGACGTCCTCCCCCGGATGCCCCCCAGTGTCGACGCTACGCTCCTGGGCTGGGTCCAAGACTACCCGTCGGCCGCGCAGTTCCTGGTCCCGCTGCTGTCCTGCCGGGCGCCCGATGGCGGACTGTCGGTGCAGGGTGCGGGGGATTTCCTCTTCAACCAGTCCAACTTCTGCGATCCGGCCCTCGACCTGAGGATGCAGCAAGCCCTCGATCTGCAGCTCACGGATCCGCACGCCTCTGCCAGGGGGTGGGCGGAGCTCGACCACGACCTCGTCGACCTGGCCCCGATGGTGCCGTACTCGACCGGCATCCGCGTGTGGCTCGTCTCCGAGCGGGCCAGCAACGTCGAGGTCAGCCCCCAGCTCGGCGTCCTCGTCTCGCAGATCTGGGTGCGGTGACGGTGCCGAACGGCACCTCCCCCGTGTGACCGCCGGCACGGTCCTCCTTCGCCGCCTGAC
>JBQGDK010000049.1:0-6028 GCA_052039025.1 Actinomycetota bacterium | reverse complement strand
GGCTACCAGGCGGAGACGCACTACGTGCGGATCTACGTCCGGGCCCTCCGACGGAAGCTCGGTGAGGACCCGAGCCGTCCGCGGTTCATCGTCACCGAGCCGGGGCTCGGCTACCGGTGGCGGCCCGATCCGGATCCGGCCTAGGGCGTCAGCTCGAGCTCCGCGGCGACCGACTGAAGCCCCTCGATACCGAGCCCGAGGAATTCCTCGAGGGGAACGCCGAGGCGCTCCTCGACCTCGATGATCTCGTCCCGGTTCACCCCGGGAGCGAACGCCTTGTCCTTCAGCTTCTTACGGATCGAGGACACCTTCATCCCGTACGCCTTCTCCGGGCGCACCAGGGCGGCAGCAACCAGGAGCCCCGCAACGGCATCGGCGTGCACCACGGCCTGCGACATCCGGTCGGTCCGGAAGCGCTCGTGAGCATGAGCCAGCACACCGTTCACCACCTTCTCGTCCACGCCGGCCTCACGCAGCCATTCCGCCGCCAGGAACGCGTGGCGGTCGGGGTCCTCGTGCGTCTGATCCTGATCGAGGTCATGGAACAGGCCCGTCATCGCCCAGGCGTTCTCGTCCTCGTCGAAGCGGCGGGCCAGTCGTCGCATCACACCCTCGACGCTGATCAGGTGCCGCACGGTGGTTTCCTTCTCGGCCTTCTGCCGAACGAAGGCAACGGCCTCGTCACGATCCATTCGTCACCCCCCCAAGCTGATACGGGACGCTCGACAGGATCACCCTCGACTCGAACAGGAGCTGCCGCTTGATGAACAGGGCCCGGTTGTTGTGGAGGAGCCGGTGCCACCACCGCGTCACCAGGAACTCGGGGATGATGACCGCGGCCACCGTCCCCGGATCCCCGGTGATCCGGCGCACCTCGTCCAGGAGCGGCGGGCCGAGGTCGCGGAACGGGGCGTCCACGACGTCGAGCCGAACCCCGATGTCGCGCTCGCCCCACTGTCGGAGCACCTCGGGAGCCTCGTCGGGATCGGTGGCCAGGAAGACCGCCTTGGTGGCATGGGCGTTGAGAGAGATCGCGTAGTTCACGGCCCGGACGGCAGCATCGTGCGGCGCGGCCACGAACACCAACGCCTCCACCCGCTCCGGGATCAGCGGGAGAGCGTCGACGCCCTCGGGCGGCCGGCCTTCCTGTTCCAGGATCGGTACGTCCGTGATCACTACCTGGGGCTCTCGCAGCAGGCGCAGCTTCAGCCGGAAGGTGACCGGCATCATCACCGCATCCCAGAGGGACCGCTTCCGGAAGAGCTCCGGGATGACGACCGTGATGAAGTCCTGGGGGCGTCGAGGGATCGCACGGACGTGGTCGATCACGGCATCGACGCGGTTCCCGGGCGAAGGGGAGGTCAGCGGCGGAGCCCCCCGGGCGACCTCGGCCCACCGGAGCTGGGCATCCTCGACCGGCCCATCTCCCACGTACAGCGGCGTGAGGCTCACCGGGCGCAGCGAGCGCACGTAGCCCAGTGCCTCAGCGGTTGAGACGTCGAAGGACCGCACCACGAAGACCACGTGATTGTCGCCCGTCTCACCGAATCGCACCGCTCCACTGGCCAGACCGCGAGCGACGTGCGAGTAGTGCCTGTTGATCAGCAGGAAGAGCGAGACGATGACCGGCATCGCACTGATGACGATCCACGCGCCGCCCCGGAACTTCGTGACGGCCACGATGACCAGCACGATCCCCGTGGCCGTGGCCCCGATGCCGTTGATGACAGCGCTCCGCTGCCACCCCGGCTCTTTGAGCCTGATCCATCGGCGGACCATGCCGGCCTGCGACAGCGTGAACGCTGTGAACACGCCGACCACGTACAGCTGGATCAGGCTCGTGAGGTCCGCGTCGAAGATCCACACCAGAAGCATCGCCAGGGCCGAGAGCACCACGATCCCGTTCGAGAACACCAGCCTGTCCCCGCGGTTGCGGAACTGGCTCGGCATGAACCTGTCCCGGGCCAGGATCGCGGAGAGGCGCGGGAAGTCCTGGTACGCGGTGTTCGCAGCGAGGATCAGGATCAGGGCCGTGAACACCTGCAGCACGTAGAACATCACCCCGCCGCTGAACACGGTCTCCCCGATCTGCGCCAGCACGGACTTCACGCCAGCGAGATGCTCGCCGACCCGAACCTGAAGGGCCCGAGCCAGGTACGTGATCCCGAGGAACATGCTGATCGAGATGGAGCCCATGACGGCCAGCGTGGTCGCGGCGTTCCTCGACTGAGGACGTCGGAACGCCTGGACGCCGTCGGCGATCGCCTCGACCCCGGTCAGCGCCGTCGAGCCGGAGGAGAAGGCCCGGAGGACCAGGAAGAGCGTCAGCGCCCCTTCCGCCTCGAAGACCTGGCTCGCGCTGGCCGCCACCCGGCATCCACCCAGGCATTGCACGAGCCCGGTGATCAGCGTGATGAACACGCAGATCACGAACCCGTACGTGGGGACGGCGAACAGCGTGCCGGCCTCGCGGACACCCCGGAGGTTCGCCAGCGCGATGAAGGTGATCAGGCCGAGCGCGATGGCCACGCGATACTCCGCCAGCCCCGGTGCAGCGGAGACGATGGCAACGGTCCCAGCGGTGATGCTGACGGCGACCGTCAGCACGTAGTCCTGGAGGATGGCCGACGCCGCCACGAGCCCGGGGATCGTCCCCAGGTTCTCCCGGGCCACGATGTAGGAGCCGCCTCCCTGGGGGTAAGCACGGACCGTCTGCCGGTACGAGGTGATCACGATCGCCAGCACGACGGCGATCACCGAGGCGATCGGGAGCATCAGGCTGAACGCCGCCGCCCCTGCCACCGCCAGGACCAGCATCATCTCCTCGGTGGCATAGGCCACGGAGGAGAGGGGGTCCGATGAGAACACCGGCAGGGCCAGGATCTTCGGAAGGAGGGTGTGCTCCAGCCGGGACGAGGCCACCTGCCGCCCGACAAGGACCCGCTTGACGATGGTCCCCACCGAGGCCATGGACGGCATTGTGGCACGGCCCGGCGACGGCCCAGAGCCGGGCCGGCTTGGGCTCGGGGGCCGGCCACGCTACCCTGGGGATCGTGCACTTCGTGATCATGGGATGCGGCCGGGTCGGCTCGGAGTTGACGATCCAGCTGGCCAAGGCCGGGCACACGGTCTCGATCATCGATAAGCGGAAGGAGGCCTTCGACCGGCTCCCGCCGGGTTTCGACGCGCAGACCGTGGTGGGCCTCGGCTTCGACCGAGCGGTCCTGGAGAAGGCCGGGATCCGGGAGGCCGACGCGTTCATCGCGGTGTCGAACGGCGACAACTCGAACATCGTCTCGGCCCGTGTCGCCCGGGAGCACTTCAAGGTGCCCAAGGTGATCGCCCGGATCTACGACCCCCGCCGAGCCGACATCTACGAGAAGCTCGACATCCCCACCGTGGCCAGCGTGCGGTGGGCCGCCAAGCAGGTGCAGTACCTGTTGTTCCACGGCCGTGAGACGATGCGAGACTCCCTGGCCGGCGGCTCCCTGCTCCACCTCCAGGTCGAGCTCCCCGACCACCTGGTGGGGAAGAAGATCTCCTCGGTCACATCCGACGGCGAGGTCGAGGTGATCGGCGTGGAGCGAGGCGGCACCGGGTTCATCCCCAAGGAGGACTCCACGTTCCAGGAGGGCGACATGGCCCACTTCGTGGTGCACAAGGACGCCACCGACAAGTTCGACCTGCTCCTGGAGCCGGCGGCGGAGTGATCTCGTGAGGATCGTCGTCGCCGGGGCGGGGAACATCGGGCGCCACCTGGCGTCCGACCTGCACGAGCGCGGCCACCAGGTGATGGTGGTCGAGCAAGACCGGGACGTCGTCGAGCGGGCCCAGCAGGACGCCCCCGGCGTGAGCTTCGTTCTCGGGGACGCCTGCGAGCCGTGGGTCCTCGACAAGGCCGAGGTCGGCTCCACCGACGTGATGGTCGCGGCCACCGGCGACGACGAGGACAACCTGGTGATCTCGCTGCTGTCGAAGCAGGAGTACGGCGTCCCGCACGTGGTGGCCAGGGTGAATCACCCCAAGAACGAGTGGTTGTTCACCGAGGCGTGGGGCGTCGATGTGCCGATGAGCCCGCCCCACGTCCTCACCGCCCTGGTCGAGGAGGCCGTCACGGTGGGGGACCTGGTCAGGCTCCTGAAGCTGGAGCGCGGACAGGTGACGCTGGTCGAGATCACGATCGACGAGACCGCTCCGGTGGCCGGGCGGCCGATCTACGAGCTCCGCCTGCCGCCGGACTCGGCCATCGTGGCCGTCCTCCGCCGGGGCCACGTCGTCATCCCCCAGCCCGAGACCCAGCTCGTGGCGGGCGACGAGATCCTGGCGATCGCCACGCAGGAAACCGAGGAGCGGCTCCGGGCGGCGCTGATGGGCGAGCCGGCGTAGCTCAGGCGAACTCGAACCGGGGATTGACCATCCGGAGCCCCGTGCGCTCCGGGGCCACCACCCCCTCGAGCACGACGGGCGTGCCCAGCGTGAGCCCGGGGATGTGGCTCCGGCCGGTCCACGAAGCGGTCACCTCGCCGGTGCCGTCGGAGATCACCGCCTCCAGCGTCATCGAGCCGTCCATCGGGCGGAGGCGGAGCCGGCTCACCGTCCCCGCGAGTCGCACCTGCTCGCGGCTCGGGCAGCCGGCGATCCGCCGGGTCCCGGGTATCCCCTCGGCCCACTCGCGGGTCTCCTGGGCGAGCCGCTCCTCGTCGGACTGCGTGAAGAACCGGCGGAGTCGCCGGAGCCAGCCCATCGGGTCTCCTAGCCGGCCTCCACGGAGGTCACGAGCTCCTCGGCCGTCTGTCGCTTCGAGTACCAGATCGCTCCGGCCAGCACCAGGCCGGCCGCCACGGCCACGGCCACCCGCACGGCCGTGTCCTCGGCGTAGCTCACGACGAGCGGGGCGATCAGCAGCGCCACGAGGTTCATCACCTTGATCAGCGGGTTCAGGGCCGGGCCGGCGGTGTCCTTGAACGGGTCGCCCACCGTGTCGCCGATCACCGTGGCCTTGTGGGGCTCGGACCCCTTGCCCCCGTACAGCCCCTCCTCGACGAGCTTCTTGGCGTTGTCCCAGGCCCCGCCCGAGTTCGACAGCATCACGGCCAGGAGCTGACCGGTGAGGATGGCCCCCACGAGGTAGGCCCCCAGGGCCTCGGCCTCCAGGGCGAAGCCCACCAGGATCGGGGCCAGCACCGCGAGGAGGCCCGGCGTCATCAGCTCGCGCAGAGACGTCCGCGTGCAGATGTCGACGACGCGCCCGTAGTCCGGCTGCTCCGTCCCCTCCATGATCCCGGGGTGGTCCCGGAACTGGTTCCGGACCTCCACGACGACCTGAGCCGCGGCCCGCCCCACCGCCCGGATCGCCAGCGAGGAGAACAGGAACGCGATCGAGCCTCCGATCAGGAGGCCGACCAGCACGTCCGGATGGTTGAGGCGGATGTCGAACCCGGCGCCGCCGACCGCCTCCTCGAACGAACCGAACAGCGAGGTCGCCGCGATCACCGCGGTGGCGATGGCGATCCCCTTCGTGATGGCCTTGGTCGAGTTCCCCACGGCGTCGAGCCCCTGGAGGATCTCGGCCGACGGACCCTCGAACTCGCCGGACATCTCGGCGATGCCCTGTGCGTTGTCGGCGACCGGGCCGTACGTGTCCATGGAGACGATCACGCCCACGGTCGTGAGCATGCCCATCCCCGTGAGCGAGATGAAGTACAGGCGCTCGGCCGTGTTGTCCCCCAGGAGGAACGCGCTCACCACGGTCACCGCGATCACCAGGATCGCCCACACCGTCGACTCCAGGCCAACCGAGAAGCCGGACAGGATCGTGGTGGCCGGCCCCGTCTGCGACGAGGCGGCGATCTCCCGGACCGGACGCCTGGTGGTCGAGGTGAAGTGTTCGGTCAGCACCGAGATGACGCCCGCGAGCAAGAGCCCGATCACCACGGCCCAGAACACCCGGAGGTCGTCGACGTACAGGTCCGCCACGAAGTACACGGCCGCAGCGGAGATCAGCGCCGAGATGAAGAACCCCCGGTTG